>JBAYUH010000001.1:0-79336 GCA_041675185.1 Candidatus Magasanikiibacteriota bacterium
CTTTGACATAGACAGAATGACTAACTTGTGGTCTAGTCCAATAAGCAATAAAGAAAAAAACCAGCATAGAAAATGCAATAAATATATACCTCATCCAAACATTTTCTACCAAAAGCACAAGTACCACAAATGACCAAGAGGTCATAAAATTGAGAGCAATCTCTGATTTGTCCAAATTGTATTTGAGAGCAACAAAAGTAAAATAAGAAGCCAGAATTAACATCAAAACATAAAAAAGCTTTATTGCTGGTAAACTACTAACAAAAATAGGTATTTCAAATCCTGGAAAAAAATTAACTACCAATAAAACCAAAGGTAAAATAAAAACCGAAAAAATAGCAATAAAAATTGGCTTACTTGTCTTCATAATTTAGCAAACTGTTTAATAATTCCAAAATTTTATCTTTACTAGCATTAGCATCTATTTCTAAACCTTGCTTTTGCATACGCACTAATTGCAAAGTAACATTCAAAAAATTCTCTTTTTCTTCAGTTGGCACATGGATTGCTAGCAGATTATTTTCAAGCTCTTGAGATAAAGCTACAATATCTTTGTCAGTGTTTTTTACAAAATTTATTTGTGTTTCAATATCCTTTTTGTAATTAGCAGACAATTCTTGAGGTGTGAGTGTTGGCTTCAAGTCAACATTTTGATTAGCAAAAAAACTACCCCCTTGATTATCATATTTGCCTATGCCATTTTTATTGTAAGGACTAAAAAATAAATACAAGACCACAGACACAATAATAATCACAAAAAAATTCAAAATACCAAATGATAATAAAATAAAATTTATTTGTCTTCTTTTCTCAATCATATTTTTAAATTAAAATTAATTTGAGTTTATTATACAACAATTATTAAAATCTTGCAAAAAACAACCAAATACAGTATTATTCATATAATTGATTTTGTAATTTTATGCCCCAATACGCCACAAACAAAAAAGCCAGATTTGATTATGAAATCCTCGAAACTCTTGAGGCTGGTTTGGTATTGACTGGAGCTGAGGTAAAATCCACCAGAAACAAACAAATCAAGCTAACTGGTAGCTTTGTGACTTTTCACGATAGTGGAGCGTATTTGCTCAATACTCATATTTCTAAATACAAATATGCTAGTATCGAAGGCTATGATCCAGAAAGAAGTCGTAAAATATTATTAAACAAGAAACAAATAGCTTATTTAACAGAAAAAATGCATGAAAAAGGCTTGACAATTATACCTCTTTCAGTATATACTAAAAAACGCAAAATAAAGGTAGAAATAGGTATATGTCGCGGTAAAAAACAATTTGACAAAAAACGTGTTTTGAAAAAACGTCAAGAAAATCGCGATATCAAACGTGCCCTCAAGGGTGACTATTAAAATTTACACGGGGATGACAGGGTTCGATAGTTGGACCTAGTTACCCTCCATAAGCATGTCGAGGAGCTACGCTTACCTCGTAAATACCGGCGTAGAATTTCTAAGTGTAAACTTAGTAAGTCGAGTGAGAACTGCTGTAGCTTCTGCTTTCAGTATGCCATCATTCGCATCTGTAGTAGCTTAATAAGCTCATCTACCATCGCATCTCCTGATACTCAATATTGAGATCTGCGGTGTCAACCCCCATTGAGCGTAAATTGAAATAGCTTTCTGACGATTTCAATTGACAATATTTCAGAATAGTTGGTAGTTGTTTTGCTAATTTTCTAGCTACCAATAAAACAACAAATTAGCTATACATGTAGAATATGGGGATAACCCATCTAGACCCGGGTTCAATTCCCGGCATCTCCACAAGTTCAAAATTTAGGAATTTTAAATTTTGAATTTTAAAACAATGAATTAATTTCTGAATTTAAAATTAACATACATAGTATTTTTCAAAATTTAAAAATTCAGAAATTGTTTTAAAATTTAAAATTCCTAAATTCAAAATTAAATACTATTTAATTTAACAAATTTTCATATAGACAATTATGTCTTTGAAAAAAATATAAACGACAAAAGTCTTTATGCGCATTTCTCACAAAAAAAGACCAGAAAAACCTCTAATCCCAAAATATCGAAAAAATTCTGAAATTGAAGCTGAAGAATTGATAGTTTTGGATGAAGAAGGAAAAAAAATAGGCATTCTTTCTAAAAGAGAAGCTTTGGATATGGCTTTGGACAAAGAATTAGATTTGGTAGAAATCAATCCAAAAAGCACTCCTCCTGTAGCCAAATTGATAGATTTTACAGAATTCAAATATCAAAAAGAAAAAGAAGCCCGCAAACAAAAAGCTCATTCAAAAGTAAATGAAACTAAAGGTTTACGTCTTTCTGCTCGTATTAGTGAACATGACTTATCAATCAAACAAAAACAAGCAGAAAAATTCCTAAACAGAGGTGACAAAGTCAAAATTGAATTAAACATGAAGGGACGCGAAAATGCTCACCCTGAACTAGGAAATGAAATAGTAAAAAAAATGATCCAAAATATTCAAAAAACTATCGAAACAAGATTTGAACAAGAAATCAGTAGACAAGGTAAAAGTATTATTGCAGTGATAGTAAAGAAGTAGTCAAAAGTTTATAAAGTCCTTAAAGTCAAAAGTTATTCAAGTATTAAATTATATTCAACCAAAAAAGCTAATTCTGCTGTATCTGCTGACAAGCTGATTCTGCTGAGTAAATCTATACACAAACTACCCTTGACTTCCAGACAAAAATAGTCTATAATCACGAGGCTTGAAAATATCTAAAATATCAAAAATATGCCAAAAATGAAAACTCACAAAGGTACTGCCAAAAGATTTATGGTTAAAAAATCCAAAAAAGGCACAAAAGTTCTAAAAAGAGCTGATGGACAAAACCATTTCAACTCCCGTGAATCAGGAAATGCTGGACGCAACAAACGTTCTGACAACGTTGTGTCTTTGCCATTACGAAAGACTGTTCTCAAAGCTTTGCCATACTGTTAAATATAAAAAAATAATTGTAATAAATAAAAAATATGCCTAGAGTAAAACGAGGTGTACAACACGTCAAACGCCGTAAGGCTCTCATGAAAAGAACCAAAGGTTTTGAAGCTGGAAGAAAAAATCTTATCAAACTAGCTCAAACTGCTGATACCAAAGCTGGTGCACATGCTTACCGTGATAGAAAAACCAAAAAAAGAGAAAGTCGCCGTCTATGGCAAGTAAAAATAAATGCTTCTGTCCGTGCCTTAGGTACTTCATACAGTATATTTATCAACTCACTCAAGAAAAATAATGTATTGATTGATAGAAAAGTACTAGCAGAAATTGCTGAAAACTATCCTGCAGTATTTACAAAAATTTTTGAAGAAGTAAAATAAAAAATATACAAATAAACCTCGCTAAATTAGCGAGGTTTTTGTTTCAAAATTATCTAATTTACCTAATTTTATAAACTTATTATCCTTGACAGAAAACCCAAAATATGATAATATTTAGTCTTGTAAAAGACTTTTTTAGTGTTCGGCGTTGACTGGAGCTCCCCCTCCTTTGCTCCTCATGTCGCGTCGAACACTAAAAGGGTCTTTTTTTGATTTTTGCAACTATTGACATTATTTACAAAAAACTGTATTATATTATCCGTAATCAAAAATAACCAAATTATATATGGGAATGAGAAAAAAAATCAACGCTCAATTCAAAATTGCGCGTGATAAAGCAAAAATAACAAGAGATAAGAAAAAACAAAAACGTCTAGCTCTGGAAAAAGCCAAAGAAGTAACAATGACTAAATAATTTTGTTTGACAAATCAAAATTCAATTATAATATATAATTGAATATACGGACCGGTAGTTCAACTGGTTAGAGCACCGCCCTGTCACGGCGGAAGTTGCGGGTTCGAGCCCCGTCCGGTCCGCTTAGGAATTTCGCGAGAAACTTCGTCACTTCGACGGGGTTTTTTGTTTATAAAAATTATGGACTGATAATAAAAAGAGAAACCCGTCCAGACTAAGAGAAGTCGGGACGGGACAAAAGGAGGCTCTCTCATCAACAAGCCAACGAAAGACGAGTAGTAAGCTCGTTTTTGTTGATTGCGAGGAACCAGAGACTGCCATCCAGTGGAGCAGAGGGATCGACCCTAACCAAGTCAAGAACACGCTTGCCGACATGTTCAGTAAGACAAGGCGCGACACACTCGCCCTGCGAATTGATCCACACAGAGCCAAGCGTGATAATCGGTTTCACCCAACCAGAACCAAAAACAAAAGTCCTAAGACAAACCTGTTCGTTCGGACACTCTGCTCCCAAAGCAAGGGAATGTTCGATTCTAGCTGGCTTGAGACCAAGAATTTCAAGATTTCTCTCAACATCCGAAATCAAAACGTAACGCCTGAGGCAGACAAGAAAAAGTCGGACGTCTCTCTTACCAACACCCACAATCGGAAAATTGGTAGAACTAATATCACAATGCTTTCTGACACAATGACTAGCCACGATCATTTGATCAAAGGACTGGTCACAGTTGACAGAAACAACTTTCTCAATCTTGTCAAAATTCTCAGGCACTTCGTCGGACGAAGGGCTGAACTTGTTTCTCGTATTGTACAATTTGTATACCTCCAATGTATAGCAACAAACTCTAACCCGCGCGCTCTACGCAGATAAAAAATTTATGACATAATTGTAAACCTAAATAAAATAAAAAGAAAGATGAAAAATAGTACAAACAGTGTATAACCCAATTCTACAATAAACAAAAAACAAGATTGACAAATCTTGTTTTTTGTTTTAAAACTTTATTATTTTTGTAAATCCTTTTTCTTCAATCTTCCATTCTTTCCTTTCTTCATCCAACCATTTTGTATCTCTTTTCTATCTTTCTCTGGCAAATTAACTACCATCTGACATTCCTCACTACAAGCCCCAGAATATTTTTCAGTGCATTTGAAACATTGAATAAATAAGACGTGACAAACAGTATTAGCACAATTATGATAAGTATCACAGACTTCTTCACATTGCTGACAAACAGTCAAAATTTCATTTCCAATTTTTTCGGCCATACGCTCATCAAAAACAAAATTTTTACCTTTGAATTTGTTTGATAAATTTTCTTGTTTACATTGACGAGTATAGTCTATCACCCCGCCATAAAGCTGATTAACATCTTTGAAACCTTCAGATTTGAGGAAAGCCGAAGCTTTTTCACAACGTATTCCACCAGTACAATACAACAAAATTTTTTTGTCTTTTTTGTCTTTTAACTCTTCTTTGACAAATTGTAATTCGTCTCGAAAAGTATCAACATCTGGTAATAACGCACCTTCAAAATGTCCGATATTAGATTCATAATAATTACGCATATCCACCACCACAGTATTTTCTTTTTCCATTTGTCTATTCCATTCTTCAGCAGTCAAATGATTACCAACATTAGAGGTGTCATAGGCATCATCATTTAAACCATCAGCCACAATCTTATGTCTAACTTTGATAGTGAGTTTGTAAAATGATTTTCCATCATCTTCCACAGCAATTTTGAAAGGAACATTTTTGAATTCTTGGAAACTATCTATATAATTTCTAAACATCTCAAAATTAATGGTAGGTACAGATAGCTGACTATTTATCCCCTCTTTGGCAATATAAATTCTACCTAAAACCCCCATAACACTCCAAGCACGATAAAGTTCATCACGCATTTTTTCCGATTCAACAATGTGCACATAGCGATAAAAAGATAAGGTTGTACGTGGTGTAGAATCTTCTTGAATTTGTTTACGCAATAACTCACGATTTATTCTATTATGTAAGGTCATTTTGTTTGAAATTACTATCTTAAACCGAACATATTATATACTAAAATAGTATGATTGACAAGAGCACCATACTAGTCGAAAATAAAAAGTATCTAGTAAAAATTTTCTAGACTATCCTATTGTTCTTACAAATATCACGATAATACTCAGCCGAAGACCTAGCCTTACGCTCAAAAGTTCTAAAATCTACTTCATAAAGTCCAAAACGGGGATGAAAACCTTCGGCCCATTCGAAATTATCTATAAGTGACCAATGAAAATAACCTCTTACGTCTACATCATCTTTAATGGCTTTGTAAACATTACTAAGAATTTCTCTAATATACCAAGAGCGATATTGATCCCCTTTGTCAGCCAGACCATTTTCCATTATATATATAGGTTTGGCAAATTTTTGCAAATCTTTCAAAACATGGTAAATACCTTCTGGATGCAATCCCCAACCCAAATCTGATATTTTGTTGTAGACATGGGCTTTACCAAAGCCATAATCTATTTTGCTATGAAAATAATAATTCAAACCAATAAAATCTTGAGTATCAACAATCTTTTGTAAAAAATTATTATTCCACCACCAATCTGCCATTAATTTCAAAAACTTATTTACAAATTTATTTTGATAAGCTTCAAAATAAATATTATGTTTAGCTATACCTACTTGATTTTTTTGACCAATATCTTTGATAACTCTATAAGCTTGTTTGTGAGCTAAAACCAAATTTTTCAAAACCTTCATCATTGCCCAAATACTTTTCTTTTGCGGAGGCCAAAAACCTTTTAAGTAACTCATACTACTATAAACCATCGGTTCATTGAGAGTAACCCAATAATCTACCTCATCATTTAGATATTCTACAACTTTTTTTGTAAAACGAGAAAAATAAAAGACAATTTCTCTAGACTCCCAACCACCCTTATCACGCATCCAAAGCGGTATTGGCCAGTGCCACAAAGTCACAAAAGGTTCGATATTATTTAATTTTAATTTCTTCACAAAATGAAGATAATATTCCAAAGCAGACTCATCAAATTTACCTTCTTCAGGTTCAATACGAGACCAGTCTAGGGAAAAACGATAGGCATTTAAGTGTAGATCTTTCATACACGCAATATCAGCATTATTGTTTTCGAAAGAATTACTAGCTTTGTCAGAAATAAAATCAAGAGGATTTAGATTTTTATTTTTTAATTCTTCAAGACGCTTATTAGATTTTTCCCATTCGCTCCAATCGTTTTTCAATCCACCTTCTATCTGGTGTGCTGAAGTAGAACAACCCCAGTAAAAATTTTTTGGGAATTGTTTTTCAATTTTGTTTTCTTGCATAGGCTTATATGTTAAGTCTTAATTCTAACAAAAAATAACAAATAAAAAAAGACCTAAAAAAAATAAAAACCTCTTACAAAGAGGCTTTTTTATTTGAAATATTTTATTACAGCGAGGTAGCATCACAAACATTCCAGCCTTCTGGCACATCACAAGGAGTAGCAAATGATTGACAACTACCAGCTTCATCTTGTCTAGCATAAGTCATCATCTGAACACAGACAGATTTGCCACGCACATCCCAATGAGTCAAATCTCTATCAGGATTAGCTGAATCAGTAAAAGTAAAAAGGCTCAAAAAATCAGCAAAATTGGACAAATTACTATTCATTTCCAAAACATAATCTCCCATATTCACTTCAACAACTGCAAAAGATGCAGTACTACTTGTCAAAGTCTGTGTATATTTGAAAGCTTCTTTGCCAGACAAATTTATTTTTGCTTTTTGTTCACTAGAAACAGGATGACTGACCAATTGTTTGAAAATACTCAAATATTCATTTGTATCTGGATTGACAATAGTCACTCCCCCATTCCAATAATTCAATACCCAATCTTGAGGATATTTGAGACTAAAATTTGCAAAATCTGTGATATTCAAAGTTTGTGTTAATTGTAATTTTTCTTCTGCTTGTACTGCACTAGCTTTCTTCTCAGCACTTTCTCTAATTTGGGCAGGAGTAACTTCTTGGACAACAGACTTGCTAAAATTATCTACATTTTGTGATAGATTGCATCCTGCACCCAAAGTCATAGAAAAAGCAGAAATAATACCAAGCAAAGTCACTAGACCAAGATAAGTCTTGTGAGTTTTTTTGCCTTTTCTACCCAAAGTTTTTTCAGCAAAAGAAATACGTTCACGAGTCGGTATGACTGTATCAGGATTGAGAGAAATACTATCAATACCTTCACGCACCAACATCTCAGCAAATTCTGGATAATCACTTGGTGCTTGTCCACAAATGCCAACTTTGCGTTTGTACTTGTGAGCAGTATGAATAACATCTTTGATAAGCTTGACTACAGCTTGATTTTTCTCACTATAGACATGACTAACTAGTGCAGAATCTCTATCCACTCCCAAAGTCAATTGGGTGAGATCATTGGAACCAATACTAAAACCATCAAATAACTGTGCAAAATCTTCAGCCAAAATAACATTGGACGGTATTTCACACATGACATAAACTTTCAAATCTTCTTTGCCACGTTCCAAACCAAATTCTTTCATAGTATCCAAAACTTTTTGGCCTTCTTCTGGAGTACGACAAAATGGAATCATGACAATAAGATTTTTTAGTCCCCAATCTTCACGCACTCTTTTGATAGCTTCACACTCAAGTTTGAATCCTGGTTTGTATTCTTTGGAATAATATCTACTAGCACCACGCCAACCCAACATTGGATTTTCTTCTTTTGGTTCAAATTCTTTTCCACCAATCAAAGTAGCGTATTCATTGGTTTTGAAATCTGACAAACGGACAATGACATCTTTTGGATAAAAAGCTGTAGCAATACGAGCAATACCTTCGGACAACTTATCCACAGCATATTCTATTTTTTTGTTATAGCCACGAGTAATTTCTGAAATTTGTTTTTTTGCTTTTACATCTTTTAGTTTATCATAATTAATAAGTGCCAAAGGATGAATACGAATAAAATTACTAAAAATAAATTCTTCACGAGCAAGTCCAACACCATCATTTGGTAAAAATGATAAAGAAAAAGCATGATCAGGATCACCAACATTCATCATTATCTTGGTATTGGTCTTGTCGACCTGTTTGATTGGTGTTCTTTTTACTTCAAATGGAAGTATATTTTTGTAAATCAAACCATCGTCTCCACCACTACAACTGACTGTAACTTGTTCTCCAGTTTTGAGAATTTTTCGAGCATTCCTAGCACCAACAACACAAGGTACACCCAATTCACGAGAAACAATCGCTGCATGAGAAGTCTTACCGCCTTGCTCAGTCACAATAGCCGAAGCAACACGCATGATAGGTTCCCAATCTGGATCAGTAATTCTTGTTACCAAAACTTCACCTTTTTTGAAAAGTTTCATTTGTTTTGGATTATCAATCACACGGACTTTGCCAGCACCAATCTTTTGACCAACAGAAGTACCTTTGAGTAATACGTCTCCTTTTTTGTTTAAAATATAAGTTTCAATAAATGCTTTATCAACATTGGCTTTGACAGTCTCTGGACGAGCTTGAACAATATACAATTTACCACTTTTGCCATCTTTGGCCCATTCAATATCTTGGTGTTTGCCATAATATTCTTCTATTTGCACACCCCATTTGGCAAGCTGTAACACATCATCATCACTAATAGCAAATTTATTTTGTTGAGATTTTGGTACTATCATTTGTTTTGTACCTGTATTGCCATAAACTAATTTTACTTCTTTGGTACCCAAAATTTTGCTAATCACGGCTTTCTTACCCAATTTTATACCTTCTTTGAAAACATAATATTGATCTGGAGTCACACGACCCTTGACCACATATTCACCAAGTCCATAAGAAGAATTGATAAGCACTACACCAGCAAAACCAGATTCAGTATCAAGAGTAAACATCACACCACTAGCACCAGATTCTGATCCAACCATAATTTGGACTGTAACAGACAAAGCAATTTCAAGATGATCAAAACCTTTGGTTTCACGATAAGATATAGCTCTATCTGTAAATAGTGAAGCAATACATTTCTTCACAGATAATTTCAAATCTTTTTTACCAACAACATTCAAATAAGTTTCTTGTTGTCCTGCAAAACTAGCATCAGGCAAATCTTCAGCCGTAGCAGAAGAACGCACAGCTACAGCAATGTCTTTTTGATTTTGTGTTTTGGATAATTTGTTGTAAGATTCTTCAATTTCTTTGTTTAAATCTGCTGGTAACTCAGATTCCAAAATAAGACTACGAACTTTGGCACCAACTTGTGATAAATTTTTTAGGTCATTTATATCTAAATTACGGACAGCGTCTTTTATTTTTTTCTTGAGACCACTCTTTTCTAAAAACTCCCAATAACTAAAAGATGTAATAGCAAAACCATTTGGAACGCTAATACCTTTTTTTGTAAGATTATTGTACATTTCTCCAAGACTCGCATTTTTGCCACCAACAAGAGGAATGTCTTTGATGTTTATTTCATCAAACCACAAAACACGCTTACTTTCTTTTGTAGCGTCGATTTTTTGTTTTTCTTTCCTCCCTTTGTCTGCGAGACCGAAAGATTGTTCACGGTCTTTTTTCATAAAAAATTTAGTTAAAAAATTTATAAAAATATTATAACACATTTTTGCAAAGAATACAAAATTGAAAAAAGCTTGAAAAGCCTGAAATGCTTAAAAGGCTCAAAAGGCTTTTGGACTTTCCAAAGATTTGATTAATTTAAAAAGTAAATAACCAACTTCACCACGTTTATTTTCTATATAGTCAAATAGGTTACAGAGCCTTTTAGGCCTTTTTAGCATTTCCAGCATTTCAGGCCTTTTATTTCACTTCCCTCACTTCAAGCAAATTCACATGCCCAGCATGACCAACAGGTTCACCAGCAACTACAATAATTCTATCACCGTCTTTGATAACTTTTTTTTCTTTCAAATGTGTCATGGATCTTTCAACTAATTCTTCAATACTCTGACACTCTACAATTTCAAATGGAAAAACACCCCAAGAAAGATTCAACTGATGCAAAACAATCTTACTACTAGTAGCTACAGCAATAGGAAACTTCGGACGATAACGAGAAATAAGCCGTCCAGTATCACCAGACAAAGAAGCTGCCAAAATAAGATTGGCATCGACATCTTCGGCAACTAATCTAGACAAACCACTGATAGTGTCATCAATTCTATTTACTTTATCTTTTGGTTCATGAAAAAACAATTTAGTATATTTTGATTTTTCAGTTTCTTTGATAATTTTACTCATCATTGTCACAGTCTCCACAGGATATTTTCCACTAGCTGTTTCATTGGAAAGCATAACAGCATCGGTATGATCAGTTACAGCATTGGCAACGTCAGAAACTTCAGCTCTAGTCGGACGTGGATTGTTTTGCATAGAATCAAGCATTTGTGTAGCAACAATCACTGGTTTGGCATGTTCTATAGCAGCATCAATTAATTTTTTCTGGACAATAGGTACTTCTTCGGCTGGAATCTCTACACCCAAATCACCACGAGCAACCATAATACCATCAGCAACATCTAATATTTCTTTTATTCTTTTTACAGCTTCTGCTTTTTCTATCTTAGCTATAAGACGTATTGGGTGATGTTCTGGTTTGTTTAATTCTTTTTCACACTTTGCAATTTCATAACGCAAATCAATAATATCATCTGGTCTCATCACAAAAGACAAAGCTATCATATCCACTCCAGCTTCAACACCAAAACGTACATCTTGTTTATCTTTTTCAGTAAAAACAACCAAACCTGACAAATCAGTTTGGGGAATATTGAGACCTTTGTGAGAAAACAAAACTCCTGGAACAATCACTGATGTAAAAATTTTATTTCCTTCTACTTTGACTACTTGTACTTGTATTTTGCCGTCATCAAGCAAAATTATTTCTCCTTTTTTGACAAAATTATGCAACTGGTTATAACCCAAAGGAATACAATCTTTGTCTTCAATATTGGTAGAAAAAATAATTTCTGAATTCTCGTTTAATTTTATTCCCTCTTCAGGCAAAACACCCAAACGCATCTTTGGACCTTGCAAATCTTGCATAATAGCAATTGGTTCTCCAGTCTTTTCTTCTACTTTGCGAATGTTATCAATCAATAATTGGTGATTTTCATAAGTGCCGTGTGAAAAATTCAATCTAGCAACATTCATTCCTGCTTTGACCATCTTTGTCAAAATTTCAATATTTTCACAAGAAGGTCCAATAGTACAGACAATTTTGGTTTGTTTTTCCATAAGATGGATTATTAGTTTATTGGTTTATTGGTTTATTAGTAGGATACTAAATACGAAATTACGAAAAACAATGTTCTCTATTTCGTATGTCCATATTTTTCGTATTTCGTATCCATTATACTCCAAAAGCCCACTATCTTCAAGCTATTTTTTTGGGCTGTTTTTTTGGCTTTGTACTGATAAAAAATACAAATAACTAAAAAGGGAATATACTACTTGGGTACCAAGGTTTGGTAAAATATGTATCTATAAAATTATTTAGACTCATATTGTCAAAAGTAATACTAGCACTACTTGAATACACACCATAATTCAAAAAATGAAAATTGGTATTGTCAATATACAAACTTCCACCTGACAATTTTATTCCACCATCTATCCAAGTATTATATCTATTATAAGTACCACTCCAACCAAATTCAGAATCCCTAATATCCAAAACACCATTTACACTACAGATTCCAAACCCACTCGGTCTTTTTCCATTTAGAATATTCACATTATTCAAATTTAAATTAGAATTGATAGCCCAAACAGAAGCAAAATAATTCAAATATAAATAAGGATATTCACTTCTTGATTGATAACCAGCATTTCCAATATCAGTATAAGACAAATTGTTATTTTGGGAATTTTGAAACCAGACACCAGCACAACTACCATTTGGACAAATCCGAATATGATTATCAGCTGTACCAATAGCTTGCAAATTTCCTTCAACTTTGAGCCACATAGAACTATTCAAATTGACGTCCACACCTGGCAAAATCGTCAACGTCGCTGTCGATGTCACAAAAATACCATCAAAAAATACATTATTGTAAGCTGAGGTCAAAGTATAATCTGCAGTAATATTTAACGCTGGCAAAACTGTAGAATTGACAGTATTATTCACAAAAACATTATTTTCCCAATTGTCCAAAATTACTCCTGTCAAAATCAAAGGTGAACGACCAGAAGCAGTAAAATTACTAAAAGTATTTCCAGCCAAACTAACATGCGAGCCTGTGCTTCCCATTAAAGCTGTGTAACCATTGTTGAAAATACTATTATTTACTTCCATATTACCACCCCAAACATAAGCATCATTATTATCAGCATAATCAGTCTTGATAAGCATATTGTCAAAATTTGTATGATTCAAATAGACATTTCCTCCTTCATTACGAATCACTTGTTGGGCATAGCAGACGAAACAATCACCATTGCGATAAGTATAACCACCATACCAAAAATTGCTATAATCAGCTTGCATAATTCCCCCACCTTTGACTATAATCACACTCCAATCTCCTGACGCAGGATTACCAGCAGAGAAACTACTTGGCACACCAGACAAATACCAATCAGCCACAATCTTGTCACGAGCTGAAGTAAAATATACAGGATTATTTTCTGTACCATTTATTTGCAAATTTCCACTAACTTCTAGACGTGATTCCCTATAAAGTCCGACAACAACGACACCAGGCTCTAATATCAAAGTATAATTGGCTGGTAAAATAACTTTTTCATCCAAAATATATGGATTATGATCTTTGGTTAAAGTCAAAACATGACTGTCTGTCGAAGTACTAGAAAAAATATATTCTTGTGATAATTTATTAGATAAATAATAATAACTATTATTATCTAATCCTTGACTAGAATAATTTTGTCCACAACTAGAATTATAAAGCTGGAATCTTAGAGAATTGTTTTCTCGCCAGTTATTTGCTGAATTACCAGATAAACTAACACTAATTCTTTCCATAGAACGAGCGTGAGTGAAACTTGGTGTAGCAAACCAACCAGCACTCTGATTTGTTTCATCAATAATTTTGCCACTAGCATTTTTCAAAATAATTTTGACACCTGTATCAGAAATATTTGAAACACCAAAAACTTTGTAAGCAGTACTGCTTACAAATCCAGACAAAGCAACAGTACTAGAAGAATTAGCATTAGAAATTTCCAAACTCCAACCAGCTAAATTCAAATCTGTATTTTGAGAATTATATAATTCTATCCACTCACCACCACAATTTCCCTGATAAGTCGGAGCATAAGCTATTTCATTGATAACAACTTCTTTTGACCAATCTACCAAAATTGGATTGTCTTCGCCATCATTACTCCAAACTGATTCATTGCCAACTTTATCCACAGCCTTCACACGAAATTCATAAGTATTAGCAATTGCTACTGGAAAATTTAATTGAGTACTAGTAGTATTTTCAAAAATATTTTGCCATTCGCTATCAGTACTAGTCGAAATCTTATAATCTACAATATAATAATCCAGACCACTTCCTGCATCACTACTTTGCCAAGTTAATTTTAACTGCGGATTATTGTTGTCAGTATTCAAAACAGAATTGACAATTGGTTTGTCTGGAGCTGTAGAATCCAAAACAATTTGTAATGTTCCTGTCACTATTTTGGTATTTTCAGAATTAGAAAAAGATAATAACAAATTATTTTCTCCTTCTACCAATTTTATATCTGATGACCAAGCTGTACCAGAAGTAGAAATAATACTTGCTATATTATTTATTGCCAAATTTGTCAGCTCTACACTTTTTGTACCAGTGATTATAGTAGTTGATGAATTTGTCCACCAAATAGTCGACGAAGGAATATCTACTGTAAAAAATAATTCTGGTTCAATTATTTTTTCAGTTGAAGAAGATGAAGTGTTTGTATTATTAGTATTATTTACAGAAGAACCACCACTAAAAAATGTTGGAATATTATTGACAATATTTTCTACAATATTATTTACTTTATTTTTTACAATATCAACTATTTGTTTTACTGTTTCAAAAATATTCTGATTATTTTTTTCATTTACAATAGGCAATACAACTTCCTCAACTTTCTTTTCTTTTACATTTAAACTCAAAGAAAAAATATCACTGCCAACATTTGTAAAATTAACACCACCTTGTCTGACAATAATTGCCTTGAAATTATAATCACCTACATCTTCTGGAGATTTTATCTTGAAAGAAAATGTGCCAGTCTGTCCAGAAGCAACATCACTGTCAACTAAAGTCGGACGCAAATGTGTTTTCCAAGAATTATCATAAAACTTTTTGTTCTCTATTTCTCCACCAATGACATTTAGAGAAATAAAATTTTTCTGCCAAGTAGAGCTACCAGTATTTTTGGCTTTGACTACCACATCTATAATTTGATTAGGTACTACTTCCAAAGTTTGTTTTTTGTTAATAATATTAGCTGTATAAACTACATTATTATTTTCTACTTGTGGGATAACTTCTGTCTCACCTTTGACATCTTTACTTTCACTAATTAGATATTGTAAGTCAAAAATATTTTTTCCAAAATCAAAAAAATCTGAAAATAAAAAACTACTATTTTTTACATCTTTTTTTTCATTATGGCCTGGCGGATAAAAAATAATCGCTGCATTTTTTTGCAGCGACCAAGCGTAAAGAAATTGTTGAAGTGGGTATGCTTTATTTTTGCCATTTGTTTTTCCAGGATCATTGGTGTAGACAGTATCGTTAGATATGCCGGTGAGGACCATGAAGTGCACAACGTCATAATCACCTTTTATACGCATATTTGTATAAACTTTAATAATAACAGGAAAATTATTACTTAAAGCTTTTTTTACTTCGTCTAATGAATTAACATTCTTTAAGTCTTTTTCATAAAAATTACTAAATTTAATAGCTAAATTTTCTAAATCATCTATATCTGTAACATTACCATTATAATTATTAACTGGCATATTATAATTAACATACAACCAATCAACCACATCTTTAATACTCTGTACACTCAATTTTTTACCAGTATAAAATGAATCTATCATCAAATACGAAGTAGGTCCACAATTTTTAGTAAAATTCCAACTAGTCCCTGGTGGAAATTGAGAAATAAAAGGTACATCTAAAATGTTTTCAGCCTTAGCAAAACTAAAAAATGAAAAAGAAAATATTATTGTTAATAAATATAATATCCTTCTCATTTTTATATCCATATTTTTTAAAATGAAAAATTATTTAATGTTTCATTTATAAAATAATCATTTGCGTATTGAAAATATAAACTAAAAATTTTTCCATTTTTTTCTGTCACAAACTCTGGCCAACCAGATCCAACATAATCACCAACATACATTATTTTTTTCCAGGTTATACTATTTTTAACCACACTATCTATAGAATATGATTTACAATCTAAATTTTCTTTACACGTGTTCTTAATATCTAAATTGATATTATCCAAATTCCCAATTTTTGTAGACAAAACAACTCTATAATCAAAAAGATCTTTTTTTATGTTATTATTATCTGGATAACTACTGACAGCCAAATTACTATCCGGAGTTTTTTCTATAACATAATTATTTTTAACTTCTACTTGGTACCCCTCTTTCTCATTCTTCACTAATCTATTACCATCTCCCAAATCCTCCACAGTCACACCATCTGGCAAATCAGTACTTACTTCACTGCTAGTACTAGTCACTGTTGTACTATTATCATCTTTCGGTGTATTCGCTATTGGTGAACTTTTGTAAAAAAAATAGGCACCAAGAGCCAATAGAATTAAAAAAAATAATATATCTAACCAGAAAAGTTTTTTCTTATTTATTTCCATATTTATTAGTTAATAATAATTTTTTAAAAAATATTTCATACCACATACCATGTAACACATACCACGTAACAAAATTGATACGAGATACGTGCTATATGTTACGTGAGTTTACAACTTCTTCTCCCAAGCAAGTGCTGTCTCACACATAATCTTCAAATCATCATACTTCGGTTTCCAATCCATTTCACTAATGATTTTATTGTTATTAGCAATGACAATTGCTGGATCACCTTCACGTCTTTTGGTTATTTCTACTTTGAAATCATTACCACTCACTTTCTTCATCATATCAATTACCTCTCGCACAGAAAAACCTTTACTATAACCACAGTTGAAAATTCCACCTTTATTTTTGTTTAGATAATACAAAGATTTGATATGAGCAGAGGCCAAATCATCGACATGAATATAATCACGAATACAGGTACCATCTGGAGTATTATAATCTGTACCATTGATAAACATTTTTGTGCGTTTACCAAGTGTAGTTTCCAAAGCAATTTTGATTAAGTGGGTCGCATCTTTGGTAGATTGACCAAGCATACCATCTACGCTAGCACCAGCCACATTGAAATAACGCAAAATTACATACTTGAAATTTGTATTAGCAAAAGCTACATCTTGAATAATTTTTTCATTGAACAATTTACTAGAACCATAAGGGCTTATCGGAATAGTGATTCCGTCCTCTTTTAGAGGAACAGTCTTTGGATCTGGATCACCGTAGACTGCAGCAGTTGAGCTAAAAATAAATTTGTTGACTTTGTATTTCAAACAAGCTTTGAGAAGGTTGATAGTGTTACTAGTATTATTACTATAATATTTGAGAGGATCACGCATTGACTCAGACACCACAATACTCGCTGCAAAATGAATTACACCTTGGACATTTTCTTTGGCAAAAATTTCTTCCAATTTTTTACTATTAGACAAATCAATTTTGTAAAAACTTAATTTTACTTTTTTGTCATCAGCGTATTTTTTCAAAGTATTTACTGTTTTTTGGAAACCAGTAGAGAGATTGTCTACAATGACAATATCATTTTTCTTTTCAATAAGTTGTTTGACGACGTGACTACCGATGTAGCCAGCGCCACCTGTTACTAAGATTTTTGACATAATTTTTAATTTTAAATTTTGAATTTTAAAACAATTTTAAATGATTTAATTTCAAATGATGAGTCAGTATAATATTTTACGTAAAATAATTCTAGTTATTTATATAATTTAAAATTTTTAAATTCCAAAATTGTTTTAAAATTTAAAATTCCTAAATTCAAAATTCTACCTACTTCCCACTGCAATCACTCTTAATCCAGCCTCTTTCAAATCATTATAGCGATGTTGTAGCATACGACGACCATCAGCAATAAGTGGTTTGTTTGAAAATTCAGAAATAATGACATCAGCCAAACCGCGAAACTGTGGCCAATCAGTAGCTATGATTATTATATCAGAATTTTTGATTGCTTCAAACTCATGATTGTGATATTTTACTTTTTCTGATTCGGGAAACAACTTTTTGAAATTGTCCATACCAGCTGGATCATAGATATTTATTTGCGCAAAATTTTTATCTGTCAAGTAATTCATAATCTCAATACTGGCTGAATTACGAATATCATTGGTATCACGTTTGAAAGCAGTACCAAGTAAAGTAATTTTTTTACCACTAAAATTTTCTTGAGTTTCTATTCTAGTCAAAAAATTTTGCATCTGCCTTTTGTTGGAAAGATAAACTTCATCAACCAATACAGTATTTTGATTCTTTTGTTTGAGCTGATGAGAAAGAGATCTAGCGTCTTTGATAAAACAACTTCCTCCAGCATAAAGACTATTGTACAATCCCCAACTACCAATACGCGGATCTGTCACCAGAGCATTACGTACATTTTCAAATTGCAAATCTGCAAAACTTTCACAAGTACGACCAACTACATCAAAACACACAGCAAGTTTGTTGAATAATATATAATTAGCAAGAAGTTTACTAGCTGCCGCTTCTTTGGGATTGATTTCAATATATTTGGTTTGCGGTGAATTGTAAAAACGTTCATACACTTTGCGCATAATAGCAAAATCTTTTTCACTCCAAGCACCAACCACAACTCTATCTGGTTTGATTGAACCTTGTATTGCTTTGCCTTCTACCAAAAATTCTGGATTAGAAACTACAGCAAAATTCTTGACACCGGCATTTCCCAAAATCTCAGCAGTCTTATCTACCATATCTATTGGCACAGTACTTTTGTTAATAATAACTACATACTTATTTTGTTCACTATTATTTCTTTTCGTTAAATTATCAGCCAACTTTTCTGCAGCAAAATTATAATATTTCAAATCACTCTCCCCTGTTTCACCAATTTCTGGAGTTGGCAAACACATAAAAATCGCATCACAAGTATCCAAAAAATCTTTAACTAAATCATAATCCAAAGTAAATTTTATTCTTTCTTTGTTACGTATAAGCAAATCACTTAGTCCTTCTTCGAAAAGGCAAGCTTCAATCTGGTCGCGGTCGCCTGAAGACAACATGTTTATTTTCTTTTCATCAATATCATAAACCAAAACTTCGTGTCCGCTGGAAGCAGAAACAGCTGCTGAACATGTACCCACAAATCCAGCACCGATGTAGAGTAGTTTCATATTAAAAGGCTTACAAGGCCTACGAGGCCAATTCATTAATAAATTCAAAATCCAAATTTCAAATCAATTACAAATGACTTAATTCCAAAATTTTATATTTGATATTAGGATTTGATTCCACCCAAGGCGGACAAGTTGAAATTTGAGCTTTGTAATTTGTCATTACGAATTTAATATATTTTGATATACTTCCTCCGTTTTCTTCAACATACTTTCCAAACTAAACTTACCCTCAACCAACACCATCCCATTCTTACCCAATTTCAATCTCAATTCAGGATTGTTTATCAATTCTAGCAAAGCTTGGCTTATTTTACCAGCGTTGTTTTCCACTAATCTCCCGACTGTATTATCCACTATTTCTCCCACTCCACCAACATTACTAGCTATCACAGGCAAACCAACTGACAAAGCCTCAAGAATAGTATAAGGAAATCCTTCCCAAGCAGAGATAAAAACAAAAATATCATTTTTAGATAGTTCTTTCATTACTTCACCATGTTCTAAATTACCAGTAAAAAAAACATTTACTTTTTTTTCTTTAGCTAATTGTTCTAAATATTTTCTTTTTGGTCCGTCACCAACAATTGTAAATTGTATTTTATCTTGAATTTCTTTTTCAAAATTACTAATAACTTCAATAATCATCTCCGGCCTCTTCGGCTCAGCCAAACGCCCAACAAAAATTAAATTAACTTTTGAGCTAACTGTCGACTGTCGACTATCGACTGTCGACGTGATACCGTTGTATATAACAGTCATTTTTTCTTCACCAGCTAATTTATACTTTAATGCCAAATCCTTCACAAATTCAGAAACACAAATATATTTGTCTGTATATCCAGCATTTATTTTTTCAGTTAACAAAACCAAAAATCTAACAAGAGGATTCATACCAATATTAAAACCCCAGCCATGGGCAGTATAGATTGTTTTGTATTTTCCTCTGATTGCCAAACGCGTTAGGAAAGCTGCGGAAGAACTATGGCAATGGACAATGTCTGGCTTAAATTTTTCTACAAAATTTTTTATTTCTTTTATAGCTTTTACAATCCTAACAGGATTAGAGCTATTGGAAAAATATTTGTTTTCAAAATATTTTATATTATTTTTTTTACATTCATCTTTTAACCAACCATCACCACCAGCCATAACAACTACTTCGTTTTGTTTAGCAAAATAATTACAAAGATCTGACACATGAGTTTGTGCTCCGCCGGCTTCTGATTTAGTTATTAGATAAAGGATTTTCATAAATTTTTATTCTTTATTTTGTTTATAATTTTTAATCCGCCAAGAAAAACAACAAAATATTTCAAAAACCATTTTGAACGTCCTAAAAAATAATTTGGATAAAAAAATTTATGTTTCTTTATCAATTGTAAATTGGCTTTTATTTGTCGCAAATTATTTTTCTGTGTTTCACCTTTTTCATTTAGCAAATAACCAACACTATATTCTGATATATTGGCTAGTTTATACTTTTCACCCATACGTAACCACAAACCATAATCTTCAGCATACTTTTCTCCCATATCATAATTACCACACTCCAGACTAGCATCTTTTCTAAACAAAACACTGGAATGAACAAAACAACTTTTTATTAACATTTTAGTTTTTATTTCTGAAAAATTTGTCGGATGTACTATGTTGAAAAGATTTTCATTTCCAATATTATAAACTTTGGCCCAAGTACCTACCAAAGCGTAATTCAAATTATTATCCAAAAAATCCACTTGCTTTTGCAACTTATCTTTGTCTAGCCACCAATCATCACTATCTATTCTAGCAATATACTCACCTTTGGCAATTTCAATACCTTTGTTTAAGTTAAATATTAAACCTTGGTTTTCTTCATTTTTTATATAAATAATTCTTTTATCATCAAAAAATTTTATTTTTTCTTCTGTATTATCACTACTATTATCGTTTATAATAATAAATTCAAAATCAACAAAAGACTGAAACAAAACACTTTCAACAGCTTTTGTTATAAATTCAGCATTATTGTAAGTTGACATGATTATGGATACTTTTGGCATATTTATAATCTTATCCAATCTTTTGGAACTATATCACTCTTATTATTAACCTGATTGTTATTAAACCACTTTTTAGGAGCTATGACAATCTTATCTTTATTTTCATTGAGCCAAGCTCCCCACCAACTAAAACTACTATTAGCAATAATGTTGTGTTGACATTTACTCATAAGAATCAATTCTTCATAATCTTTTATGTCTTCACTAGAAACAAAAAACAAATTATCTAATTTCAAATTTTCTTTTACCCAAGATATGTCATCAGAAAATACAAATATTTTTATCTCTCCAATTTTTTCTTTCAAATATTTTATAGCTCTTTCATAATAATTCAAATCACAAACACCGTGATAATCATTTGTTTTAATATCAGAAACATAGTCGCCACGACGAATGTGTAGGGAAACAGAATTTCTATTATGCAAAATTTCTTGTTCAAATTTGCTAGCACTTTCACTCATTTCATTTTTTAGAGTAAATTCTTTTCTAACAACATCTTCAATATTTCTAAAATATTTTTCACTTTGAAAATATTCTTCAACATTAAACCCTAATATCCTTTTTATTTTATTTACAAAATCAAAAAAAACATTTTTCTTATTTACAAATTTAACTTTTTTATCTATATTAAAATTGCACAATTTAAAATCTCTAGCAACATCATGTTTGGCTTTGTTGTTTTCAAAAAATGAAATATCAAAAACAACTTTCTTACCAGAAAATTCCAGACTCCTACCGTGAGCATATTGGAACATTTGATTACCGAGACCACCTTTTAGTTTCAAAACTATCATAAAATTAAGAAATTATTTTCTTTCTACCACCCAAAAATATAATGTCCAAAATAGACACTTTTCTCAAAAAAAATCTTGATATAACGATTGAACAAAATAATGATGTCACAACTGAAAACAATATCAAAAACATATTACTTCCCAAACGTAACAAAAAATAAAAATGCAAAACATAAATATCCAAAGAGTATGAGCTCAACCATTTCAAAAAATTAAATATAATATTTTTCTTCAATATATTGATAATAAAATATGAAAAACCAATACCTGAAAATGCAGTTAAAATAATAAAAGCAAAAGCCAACAATTGAGGAATATAAAATGATTGATTAAAATTAACAAAACCAAAAATTTTTTCTAAAAAGAAATAATGATTCGTACGATGCCACAGAGAAACTAAAATGGGGAATAAAACAAGAGAAACAAGGCTTAAGTGAAATAAATATTTTTTAAAAAAATTAGCAAATACTCTTGACAGATAGCCAATAAAAAAATATATACTATGCCATTTCAACAAACCAATTCCTAAAAATCTATACGGTGACAATTCTATTAATAGAATTAATAAAAAATAAGAAACTATACCTATTTTTTTCTCTAATTTTATAGCAACCAAAAGACAGCAAAAATTTAAAAATAATACCCACAAAAACCACAATCCAAAATCTGGAGAAAAAAATAATTTCATCCAATATGCCCAAAATCCTGTAAAATGATAGGCACCTTTTATAAAATAATCTAAAAAATACCACGCTAAAAATGGTACAACTAAACAAAGAAATTTTTTTCTAACAAAAGTAAACGATGGCAATTTTAAGATATTGAAAGCTACAAAACCACTCAAAAACATAAACAACGGCATGTGAAAAGAATAAATTATACGAAAAAATATATTATTATCAAAATCCAATAAATTAATCTGTAATGCGTGACCAACTACTACCAAAATTATTGCAAAACCTTTTAGAGCATCAACAAGAGCAATCCTTGAGTTATTTACCTGCCCTTCAACAGAAGTATTATTTTGAAAACCAAATAAAGACATAAACTTCTATTAGTTAATATTTAAATTTTTTAATTATTTTTTTTAGATTACTAACAATTAATCGCATCTCTAATTTATTTCTCAATTTAAAATGACCACCTAATTTTGTTTTATCTTTTATTAAAATTTTCCGTTCAAATGGTATGTCAAAATCTTCAGGATACAAATAAGCTGGTGTAAGTATTTTGACAATATGTAAATTATTATTCAAATAACAATTCCAATGAGATTCATCGTGCCAAACAGCAGTGATATTATTACTAAAATCTTTTTTGATATTATTACTCATTACTTCCATAGATTCTATAAAATCTTTTGATCGTCCACCATTTATACCTCCAGCAAAATAATATGCACCTTGCCCCTTAGGAATGAAAGCTGATGATCTTGAATTTCTCTCGTAAGTAAAGCTATCCACTTTTTTATCATAATAACCAGGATGTAGGCAGGCAACTAATTTTTCTTGGCCAACTGGTACAAATTCATCAGCAATAATCTTTTCCAAAAATTGTAAATTAGCATTAAAAAAGAATAGAAAATCAAAACTTTTTAAAGTCTCTTTTAATTTCAAAAACATTTCATATCTTCTCAATGTATTCCCTGGCCACCCTAAATTTTCTTGAGGTACTCTGTGTATTCTTGAATTTTCACTCTCAAATTCGATACTTTCACTATCCGTAAAAACAAAATAGTGTTTTTCAGCATCAGAAATAAAATATTTTTCACAACTCAAATAAAAATCTTTCCAAAAAAGATTGTATTTACCTGTGCAAATATATAATATACCTATCTTCATATGAGTTACATTTTAACAAATTCTACCTTATTTGGGAAACCAACTCTTAATTACTTTCCTAATATTGATTATTGGTTTTAATAAAATAAAACAAAAAACAAATTCCAAAAAATATTGTTTCTTATATTTCTTAAAAATTCCAGCTATTTCTAATTTACCTCTTTCCGATTGTAATCCAGAAACGGTCGCACCATGAGCTCGATAAACAGACAGAAAATTTTTAACAAACAAAAACTTTTCTTTTTTTAACAACCTAAACCATAACTCATAATCCATTACCACTTTTAAATTTTCTAAAAACAATCCTCTTCGTTCAAAAACTTCTTTTTTAATAAAAGTGGAAGGATGAGGAATTCCATTTCTAAAAAATAAATAAGATTCTATAAATTTACAAAATAACCAAAAAACAAATTTATTTTTAGGCCAAATTGAATGGAAACCATCATCTTTTTTATATAAACAGTTTCCAACTACAATCATTGCACTGCTATTGCTAAATTTCTTATATACCAAAGACAAAACATGATCATCAAAAAAATAATCATCACTATGCAAATGAACAAGTATTTCTCCATTTGCATACTTTATACCTGTATTCATTGCACGCGATATCCCTTCTGGTTTTTCCTGAATCAATCTGACAGATTCAGTATGACGCAATTGATATTTTTTTATAATTTCAACAGTATGATCAGTGGAAAAAGCATCAATAAAAATATGTTCAAAATTTTTATAATCTTGATTCTCAACAGAATTTATACAATCCTGTAAATATTTTTCACTATTGTAAGTGCAAGTGATGACTGTAAATTTAAATTTATTATTTTGATTATTAAACATATCTAAACTTTTTTGTTTGTCTCAGGAATTATATAAGATAACCAAAAATTTTTATCATGCTTAGCCCATGCGTGACAGCCAAAAGGAAGTTGATAATTATTCCTTTCAAAACAATATTTTGGTCCTGTCTCAAAAGCAAATTTCAAACCTGTGTCTACATCTGGAATTTTAAAATCAGGCACAAAATTTTTAGCCTCAAAAGACCAATAATAATCCTCTGCCAACAAACTGCGATGTGAGGTAGAACGGGACCAAATTTCTTTGAAACCCCTTAACCACGATTTCAAACTTCTAATTTTTACTAAAGAAACTAGTTGTTTTAAAAACTTAAAACTAGTAACCAATAATGGTTCATTTGATTTTTCAATAACTTCAAGGGCTTTAGATACGTTACGTAAAGAAAAACCGCCATTACCACAGGCATCCTCATGACTGTAGGCTGGAATCTGTGATTTAAACCAAGGAGCACCAACATAATCATATCCTTTTTCACACCACTCATTTAATTGATCAGAAAAAACTAAAACATCAAATTGATAAATCAATATATATTCATACTCAGAAAATTTTTGATAAAATTCTTTTTTTAGCATTAATTTAGAATACGTCATTACACTTTTAAAATATTTTTTTGGAAAGAATACAGTCGGAAATTTATGATAATTTAAATCTGTTAATCCATCTGGGGCCATATAAAAAATATCATAACTACCCAAAAAATGTAACAAATGACGCAAAGATATTTTTTCGTCTTCATTCAAATCTTTTTTATAAGTTGGTACTACAATAGCAACTTTTTTCATATTATATTTAATTTATTTATTAAATAATCTCTATATTCTTTACTAAAAATTTCTTCTTCTTTAATATTTTTTATTTTAAATAACAAATGATTATATATTTCTTCTACAGATGGTGCAACTGATTGATTAGACTTCAAATCACTAAACAAAGGCATATCTATCTGACCATAATTATTATACACATACATATATATTTTTGCACGCTTTACAGTTTCTTCAGACAAACGATTAAATTCATTATGCAATAATATATCTTCATATTCTTTTATACTTTTTGGTGTAATACAAAAATTACCCTCATCAAACATTGATCTGCCAGCTGTAATAACTGGTACACCAATACAAGAATATTCACCAGCCACAGTACCGCGCATAGTTAACACTGCATCAATACTATCAACTAAATTAGCAGTAAGAGTATTGGAAGGAAACAGTCTAATATTATCAAAATGAGCAAAATCTTCGTACACAGTAATAGAACTACTTTTTGTTTTATATGAACTATCCGAAGGATGTGGTTTGATAACCCACAAAACATCTTTGCGTTTTGATGCTATTTTCAAAGTTTCTCTTAACCAAGTTTCGTAATCTGGAAATAATCCTTCACGATAACCATGCACTGCGTCTACGAATACATGAGAAAAAATAAAAACATGATATTTATATTTTTTATCAAAAAATTTATGATAATCATTTTCATCAAGTTTCTTAGCTTTACTATAGGCATTTTTTGCATTCCAATCATAATCGTCAACAATTCCACCAAATAAATTAGTGATATATACGTCAGTCCACTTTAAAGCAACTTCAAAATTATCTTTTGAGATTTTTTGAAAATCATCTTGATCTGGATGTGCAAGAAATAAATCAAGGTCACTAACTTTGGAATACTTTTTATAAGATACTTTGTTTGGACCAAACTTTCTATATAAAATCTTTATATTGTGTTTCAAAGCTACTAATGAAGCTATCCCTGACCCAACATATATCTGTTCAGAACCTAAAAAAAATATATACTTTCTTTGAGAAAAAATTTTTTCAAATCTTGTATATAGTATCAATCCAAAACGTAAATATTTTGTAAAACGAATGTCCCACCATTTAACAGTACCTACTCCCGTAGAAGCTAAAAAAGTATCGTAAACAAAATGACCAATTATATTACCCTTATATTTAATATTCAACAATTTATTTTTAGTACGAGCAAATAACCAAGATATAACAGCTCTAAAAGATAACCACAATTTAATTAAAAAAGAAACTTCAAAATCATCAATATAAACAAAATCAGTTATACCATAACTTTTTGCCAAAGATATTATTCCTAATTCATGTGATGAAGAAATCAAAGCAACTGGTTTGGCTTTCAAAATGTCAACCAAAGCTCTCATAGTAATCAAATGAACGTTGAGATACTCATGATCCACAACAGTCAAATCAATTAAAAAAGAAGTATTATAATCAGGAATTTTAGACCAAAAATTATTGTTAATATCCAAAAAATCTTTTGGAGCAAAAAATGTTTTATTTATCATATTTTTTTAATATACTTACAATACAAAGGATATAAATAATGAAAAGACCAAAAAACTGGATCAAATCTTTTATGAATAATATGGCAGTCTTCTTTCCAGTCACCTTTCGATTTGTTTGGTATCTTCCAAGTTGGACCATAAATACTACTTAAATAATTTTCTGGAGATGAAGGTAATGAAAAATTGTATCCAAAAAATTTAATATAACTTTTCTCTTTCAGTAAATCAACGGGTAATTTCAAAACATAGCCCTGCTCACAATAAGTAACAACTTTATCATTCTTTTTAAACCAAAAAACCACATCTAAAGGAATATTATTTTGAGACAAAAAAACTAATTGTTGTATTTTTTTTCCATAAAAAACCTTCATTCTTAATTTCATACCAATCGATTCTAATACATTGATTAACAAATCATAGTCAGTGTAACCAAATAAATCAATATCAAGATCATTGTCATGAGAAATAAGTCTATTTTCTCTACAAATACCCAAAGCTGTACCCCAACCTAAAGAATAAGGAATTTTATATTCATCCAACGCTTTACAACATTTTTTCAATGTATCCACGCCAAATTCTAACAAAGAACCATATTCATCAGACTCCAAAACACCCTCAACTTTATATAAATTAATTTTTTTATTATAAAAATTCCAAATTCTTTGTACCATCATTTTAAGAACACTCATAACTCTCATCTTCATACTTTTTAGTTATTTTTTGAAATAAAAATTAAATCTCCATTGAGCATTTACATATCCTGGTATGTCCTGATCAAAAATTTCAAATTCCAAATTATTTTCTATGGCAAAATTTTCAAACCAAGTTTTATCATAATAAATTTGTGATAAATCTTTATATCGTCTTTCATACTCCTCATTACCTAATTCTTCACGACGTTTTTTTTCAGCATAATCTTTTTTTGACAAATCATTTATGTCTAATATCAAACACTCACCACCTTTTTTTAATACACTTAATATTTCAAGTAATGTTTCTTTAGCATAATCCAAATCTAAAAAATAATGAAATACACTATTACACAACACTATATTACAAGATTCTCTTTCCAATGGCAACTTATTTGCTTGTGCACATACAAAATTTGCTTTTGGCATATTTTTTTTTGCAATCTCCAAAAGACCAGTAGAATAATCTATACCTATAATTTTGTAATTGTTTAATCCATAGAAAGGATACAAAAGAGCTCCTGCTCCACAACCGATATCAACTACACTATCACCATTTTTAAAATTAATTTTTTGTTTAATAAGTTCAATCATCATGTTCCACTTCTGTTCATCCATACTACCATGACCAGTATCAAAACCATCAAGTGCAATCAAATCAACCAATTCTTTTTTCTGATCAGTTTGACTAATCTTATTTAGACCTTTCTTATTCCAAATTTCATACCATGTAGACATATACTTTGATTTATACTATATTTTTTAGACAAGTAATTAATTTATCATTTTCAGACTGAGTACGGACAGCAATACGAATATATTTTTTGTCCTCTAGACCTCTCTTATTACTGCAATCTTTAATCAAAATATTGTCTCTCACAAAAAGTTTATCACGCAATTCATCACTTTTAATTTTTCCATCTAAAATACAAAAAATATAGTTAGTTTCAGAGTTAAGTACTTTGAAATAAGGTATTTCCTCCAGACGTTTGAGTAAATATTTACGATCTTCTCTTACTTTAATCAATGATTCTTTATGTTCCTTGCGATATTTTGGCAATATTTCCAAAATATATTCCGCGATAGAATTTACATTCCATATTGGCAAATAGCTCCTCAGTAAATTGTTAAATTTAACATTGACAGATACTACATATCCAAGACGTACACCCAAAATACCGAGTTCCTTTCCCAAACTATGAACAATTACTAAATTAGGATAATTCTTAAATACCTTTTCCAAAGATTGATCCTCCTCTGAAACAAATCCTATAAAAGATTCATCCACTATTATTAATTCCAAATCCTTAAGTGTTTCTAAAAACATTTTTACTTCTTCTATTCTAGAAAATTTACCCGTTGGATTATTCGGATTGATCAATAAAGCCACATCACAATTTTCTTTTTTAATGGCTTTAGCATAATCTTCTAAATTCAAATTAAAATCATTTGGAGCTGTATCAAAATAAAATAATTGTTCAGATTTCAAACCACTTTCATATTCATTGAAAGTAGGAAGCGGAATGGCAATTTTTTTTATAAAATGAGTATTGATAATTCTAATAATCTCCGAAACACCATTACCAACTGTCAAATATTCAGACTCAATACCTGTCCAGTTTGCCAAATTCTTAGACAATTCTTTTTGACAAGATGGATAATTAGTCAATAACTTATCCAAATTAACCCTAACATCATTCAACAATGCCACTGGAGGAAAGTACAGATTATACAAATAAGAAAAATCAGTAAAATCATAACGCCAGTAACCACCGTGTGCAGATTCAGCTTTTTTTAACCTAACCAATGGATCTGCAAACAAAATTTCCGCTTTCTTCAAATCACTAAAATCATCAATTTCTAACCACTTTATATCATTTATCACTGTGGCATACAAGATTGGATTACGCATACTTATAAACACTGACAACAATAATTCATAATATTTATTTGTACTTTGAGTCTTTATATACAAATCTAGATTTGGTAAAAAATATTTTTGTAAAAAATCTTTGGTAAATAAATAGATGTTAACTGTTTTATATTTATCACTATAATCAAAATTTATACCCTGATCCTCTGAGGTTATAAGTCTTTTGATTTCTCCTTTATCATTTATTTCTACTACAGTACCATCCATACCAGCCTTAAAATGGTCTACCACGACTCTATTCTCCAAATTTTGCGTGAGTAGTCTATTGATCAAAGCTTCTTCAAAATATATATCACATTCCATCAAAATGGTATCTTCATCCAAAACTTCATGTGCCATCCACAAAGAATATATGTTATTTGTTCTAGCATATTCCTCATTCATTATATAGTTAATTTCCATCCCTTTCCAATTGTTACCAACTTTTTCTTTTATTACATCTCCAAGATAACCCAAAACTATATGGGTCTTTTTTATGCCCTGATGTTGTAATATATCTAAGGCATTAAATAAAATTGGTTTACCATTTACTTCTACCAATGCTTTTGGAATTTTAGCAGATAATGGACGTAATCTATTACCCATACCTGCCGCTAATATCAATGCTTGCATATAAATAAATCTTATTATTCAAATAAACAAACTAATCACTAATAAAAACTGCAATAGTTACTAGAAATATTTTAACTAAAATTATAATCTCACATTAACTCCATTTTCCTTTAAATATTTTTTAGCTTCCAAAGGTGTCTGTTCTGTAAAATAAAAAATACTAGCAGCTGCTAACGCTGAAACATTTGCTTCTTTTGTTATTTCAAGCATATCTTTATAACTGCCAGCCCCACCAGAAGCAATCAAAGGAATATTTGTGATATTACTCATTTTTTTTATTAAATCTACATCATATCCAGACATTGTTCCATCTCTATCAATAGATGTTAACAATATCTCACCTGCCCCCATTTCTTCCATTTTTTTAATCAAATTTTCTGGTTTAATACCAGTAGGTTTAATACCAGAATTAATAAAAACTTCATAGTCTCCATTAATTTTTGATACATCCACAGAAACTACAACAGATTGTGATCCAAAATTATTAGCTATATCAGAAATTAATTGTGGATTACTTACAGCTACACTACCCAAAATCACTTTATCAGCACCTACACTCAATAATTTTCGTACATCTTCCAAAGATTTTATACCACCACCCACTGCCAAAGGCATAAAACACTCATCAGCTATTTCATCTACAAGTTCAAAGTCTGGTGTTCTACCTTCAATTGTAGCTGAAATATCCAAAAAAGCCAATTCATCCACTTCTCTCATATTAAAAACTTTTACAGTCTGCATCACTGAACCAATTCTTCGCCAACTATTAAATCTTACACCTTTTACAAGAGTAAAATTTTTGAATAATAAAGTTGGAATTATTCTTAATTTTAGCATAGACTAATATGATATAAAATTTTTTAATAATTGAAAACCAACTTTTTGGCTTTTTTCTGGATGAAATTGAACCCCAAAAATATTATCTTTCTGTATAGCAGCAACAAATCCATCGCAATAATTTGTATAGGCAATAACATTATCATTATTTGGACAGACCACATGATAACTATGTACAAAATAAAAGTCAGTATTCTCTGAAATATCTTTGAATAATATTGATTCTTTCTTATATGAAACTTGATTCCAACCAACATGAGGTAAACGTTCATCATCTTTTTGTTTTTGCAACTGTTTAGTCTCACCCTCTATCCAACCTATACCTGACGTTTCACCACCTTCAAAACCTTTTTTCATAAGCAATTGCATACCCAAACATATACCCAAAAAAGGCACTTTCTTTTCAAGAACTAACTCATTTAAATATTTAAGCATATTACCCCTACTTAAATTTTTCATACCAGCACTGAACGCACCAACACCTGGCAAAACAATATGGGTAGCACCTTTCAAATCTTCACCTCTATTCACAATACTAACATTACCGCCGCATTCTTCCAAAGCGCGTTTAATAGAGTCAAGATTACTCATTCCATAATCTATAATTGTAATTTTATTCAACGTTGTCATAATTAATCTTTGTTAAATTACCATCCAAATCCTTTAACAGGTTACCGTTTGAATCACAAACAAACAACTTTTTGTTAGTAAATCGATCACAAATTTCAACAAACTCATCCATGGTCATATCAATATCACTTAAAATTTCTTCCAACGGGCAGCCTAGGTATGTTTTAGGAAATTTACCACCACGTTCTTTTGCTAATTTTTTGGCTTCTTCTCTGGTCAATCTACCTCTTCTTATATGCCAACAAGACCAATCTGTAGCTCTATCATAACCAAACTTTAAAAATTTAAAATAATCGTGAATACGCATTTGCAAATTATCTAAATTTTCATAATTTACAATTGAACCCTCAACTGAAGTGGGATACATTTCAAATCCATGAGTTTGGGCCAAAAAAGCGTTGCTATGACCATCCCAAGGCAAATAATGTCCTAAAAATATTCCAGTGACACCTATTGTCTTTAAATCTTCATCAGATGGATAAGAAAACTGAATAAGATGCTTTTCTTCAATACCATTTTGACCTACCAAATCACTTACACGCAAACCATTAAGTCCTCCAAACTCTTCTAACCATCTTCTTGTCAATACACTATCTTTAGCAGCTGCTGCTGGGCCACCATTTTCATTTTGAGAATTTTCACCCCAAATTAATAAAGGTACTCTAAACCTAACAGCCGCTCTAACAGGAATTGTAAAAATTGAAACATGCTCAGCCCAGGAAATATCACCAACTTGTTTTAGTGTTAGTTTATTAATTTTTCTTCTAATTTTTGGATTAGTAGAAACCTCAATGTAATCAACACCTAAATTTTTTAAATTTTCTATATTTCTTCTTCCTATATCTGAAAGTTTATCTGTTGTTGCAGTAACACACATTGGATTCATGCCTAATTCCAACATTTTTATTACCTGAAAATGACTATCTTTTCCACCACTAACTGGAATTATACAATCATAATATTTACCATCTTTTGAACGATATTTATCCAATATTTGTAATAACTCTTTTTTTCGTTCTTCCCAATCAATTGTTTTGCGATTTTCAAAAGAACTACAAGCATCACAAACACCTTCTTTATCAATAAACAAATCTGGTTTAGTTTCAGGCATTATACATTTCTTACAATATACTATATTTTTATTTTGCATAATATTAAATTATTTTTTTTCTTTTTTAATTGTTAAAATATATCTATTTCCTTTGTATAAAAAATAAGCCGGATACAATTCATTATCTACTACACGTAACAAGTTAAACTGCTCCTTTATACTCTTGTCAATGTTCAATTCACTACTAGATGAAGTGCGACGTTCATAAAAAGTTTCATCACCTACCTGTTTTTTACCATCTATTAATGGATACAGAGAAATAAATTCCAATATTAATTGATTAATACTTCTTCCTTGAATTTCATGCAATTCATTAAGTAATTCGTCACCACAAAATTCCATTTCATTTTGCATATAAATAACACCAGCGTCTACTTTATCAACTGCCTCAAATAAAGTATTAGTTATTTTATTTTTACCTTCTAATATTTGCCACGTTAGTGGTGACCAGCCCTTACCTTTGGGGAGCGCGCTGGAATGCACCACAATATTATATTTATTTTTTGTACGTATATCTTTTTTAATTATTTTTTCACAACTCAAAAAAAATGCAAAATCACCAACCTCCACTTCATCAACTGAATGGACAAGATAAACATGATTACCTTTTTCCTCTATTTTTTTTTTCAAATCTTCAGCGTATGGATAGAACCAACTTTTTTTATTATCTAATAATAATGTTATAAGCATATTTTATTTATTATCATTTATATACTCCAAACCTTGATCATAAGTAGCAACATCTTGTTTGTATTTCTTAATTTTTATCAATTCCTCAAAAAATATATCCGCTCTAGTTTTTGTTTTTCCCCCTGCCAAACCATCCCACGGCAAATCTGTGACAGATTGATTTATTATTTTTATATTTTCATTATTTTCATTAAAATATTTTACAAAAGTTAAAAATACACGCAATTGATGATAAGGTGAGCTTACTAAAATAATTTTCTTCCAATTATTTTTTTTTGCAAACATCATTATATTTTTTGGATGCATTCCAGTATTTAACGATTTATCATCTATCAAAATTTTTTGTTGTTTAATGCCATTATTTATTAAATAATTCTTTATTTCATCAAGATTTGCATCAAAAAAAGCTTCTTTTTCTCCTTGTTGACCCATACGAATATTATTTCCTGAAATCAAAATAATTGGTGCAAATTTATTTCTAAATAATTCTAAAACCTTTTCTCCTCTATCAAAACGATCACCTTGCAACCAAACAATAACATCAGACTTTTCAGGCTTTTCAGACATAATAAAATTAAAAACTTCTTGTATTTTTTTATCAATTTTTTTTAAATTTATTGTGTGAAAAAAAATATCTCCCATAAAATAATCATTATAGTGTGCTATTCAAATAAATTTTTATCCAGCGGTGTACCACGTTTTATATCTCTTTTGGCAATTTTTCCAATTACATTAAACAACTCTTTTGGCTCCAAACCATAACCAGGACGAATACACCTTATATTTTTTGTAGTCAAAATATCACCAGCCTTAACATCCTCTACAACAAACAAAGAACGACGAAATACTAAATTCTCTTTTTCTTTATTATCAGATATATAAGTAGGAACACCGACAGTTAGCTCTATTTCTCTAACCACACGTACTAATTCTTTCATTTCTTTAGGTTCCATTGAAAAAGAAGAATCAGCTCCACCGTCTCCTCGTTTTAAAGTAAAATGTTTTTCAATTATATTTGCCCCCAAAGCTACTGCCACAAGAGACGCTGTTATACCCAAACTATGATCAGATAAACCAGCAATAACATTAAAACGATTTGCAATATCTGGTATGGTGGCTAAATTCATTTGTTTCAAATCAGCAGGATAAGAACTAACACAATGAAGTACAGCTACTTGTGGAGAACCGGCGTTCTTCAGTGTTGTAATAGCCAAACTTATATCATCCTCATTTCCCAATCCACGAGATATTATCACAGGTTTCTTTGTTTTACCAATACTTTTAAGTAATTCTAAATCAACCATTTCAAAAGAAGCAACTTTATACAATTCCACATGCAACGTTTCCAAAAAATCAACAGCTGATTCATCAAACGGAGTAGAAAATACAAGCAACCCCTTAGATTCACCATAAGATTTTAATTCTGTCTGCCAACTCCAAGGTGTATAAGCTTCTTCATAAAGTTTATACAAAGTTTTACCTTTCCACGAATCATTAACTTTGACTTGAAAATATTCATTATCACAATCAATCGTAAGTGTGTCTGGAGTATATGTTTGAAGTTTTACTGCATCAACACCAGCTTCAGCAGCTGCATCAATAATCTGAAAAGCTCTTTTAATATCCTTATTGTGATTCCCGGACATTTCTGCAATAATAAAAGCTGGATTTCCTGGACCAATTTTTCTAATACCTTTTGGAGTTTTAATAACAATTTCTTGCATAAAAAAATAATTAATTAGTCAATTTTATTTAAAATTTTATATTTTAATTCTGCTATTTTCCAATCATCTTCATTGTCTATATCTTGAGCTTCCATTTCATTTATTATTAAAGGTGCATTTTTTTCAACAAATAATTTCTTTTGTTCTAAAAAAATATTTGTCTTCATAAAATAAAATTGACCACAATCATGATAAACAGGTGACAAATCCTGTGAACGTTTATTCAAATTTTCTGGCCAAATCATTTTTATAAAATTATTATCTATTTTCAATGCACGCTGTATCACATAATTAAATTCAACCACTGGCAAAACTGAATCAACACCATTTGTTTTCAAAATATTAAAAGCTTCTTTTAATTTATTAGCTGACACCAAAGGGGCTGTTGGATACAAACAACAAAAATATGTAAAATTCTTTCCCAATTTCTTATAATCAGATAACACCTCTTCAATTGCGTGGGCAGTAGTAGAATGATCACTGGAGTTTTCTTTACTTCGTAAAAATGGCACTTGTGCACCATAACTAATAGCAACATCTGCAATTTCTTTACTATCTGTCGAAACCATCACCTCATCAAATATTCCACTTTTCAAAGCTGCTTCAATAGAATAAGCGATGATTGGCTTACCCAAAAATGGACGAATATTTTTTTTAGGAATCCTTTTACTTCCACCTCTGGCAGTTATAATAGCAATATTTGACATATTATTTTTTTATAAACTCTATTATTTTTTCAATAACAAATTCCTGTTCTTCTTTTTTTAATGATGGATACATTGGCAAACTAAGACATTCCTCATAATATTTTTCTGCCACTGGCATATCACCTTTTTTATGTCCAAGTGACTTATAGTATGGCATAATATTCAAAGGTATATAATGCACCTGAGCAAAAATATTATGCTCACGTAAATAATTATAAAGTTCTTTACGTTTTTTGGTTCTAATTATATAAAGATGATAAGCATGACTAATACCACTCTTTAATAATTCTTTATTAGTTCCAGCAACAATTTCTATTTCTTCAATATTTTCAAAAACTTGATCATAAATATCAGCTATTTCTTTACGTTTATTGATATTATCATCTGCTCTATCTAATTGTGAAACTCCTAAAGCACAAAGAATATCAGGAAGACGATAATTAAAACCCAATTCTTGCATTTCATAATACCAACCACCATGATTATCAATCAAAACATTTTGATCTTTTGTTATTCCATGCGTTCTCAATAACAAAAGTTTTTTATACAAATCTTCATTATTGGTAGTAATCATTCCACCTTCACCAGTGGTAATATGTTTCACAGGATGAAATGAAAATACTGTCAAATCAGCATAGTTCCCATTGCCACAAAATTGTTTTACCCCATTACTATCAGTAAAATATCCACCAGGAGCATGACAAGCATCTTCTATAATCCAAAGTCCGAATTCATCAGCAATTTTTTTGATCTCTTCCATATTGACAGGATAACCAGCCAAATCTACAGGAACAATTCCTTGGTAAGTTCCTTTAGGTGATGTTTGTAATAATTTGCGCAAAGCAATTAGATCAATAGTTGCTGTAAAATCATTTATATCTGAAAAAATAACTTCCCCACCACAATAACGAATACAGTTGGCAGAGGCCGCAAAAGTTATAGGTGTGGTTATTACTTTACTCTTATCATTTATACCAAGAGCTAATGCACTTAGGTGAAGTGCAGCCGTGCCATTTGTCACTGCCACAGCATACTTAGCCCCAACATATTTTGCGAATTTTTCCTCAAATTTAGCTACCATTGGTCCTTGTGTCAAGTAATCATTTTTAAGAACCGCGATGACTGACTCTATATCAGCATCACTAATAAATTGTTTTCCATATGGAATAGAAAAATTTTCTTTATTATTGGATTGGCTCAAATTTTTCATCGACATACTTTTTTATTAATTCTATTATACTCTCTACTGTTTCCCATCTATTATTTGTACCAGAATTATATTGGAAACCTTTTTCAACTTCTTTAGCACTAAAATGCTTCAAATATTTTTCCTTTTCAACATTAGAAGGTAGAATAGCATAATATTTATCAAATTCAATTGTATTAAATGAATCACTAGAAGTAATCATTTCCTCATGTAATTTTTCACCTGGTCTAATTCCAATTTCTATCAACTTAGCATTAGGTGCAATTGCTTGAGCCAAAACTTTAATTTTAAAAGAAGGAATTTTTGGCACAAAAATTTCTCCACCAATAGCATTCTCAATAGCCCAAAGCACCATATCTACAGCATCTTCCAAAGAAATATTAAATCTTGTCATGTCCATGTGAGTAATTGGCAAAACATTTTCTTCTCTAGCTTTTTTTATAAAAAATGGAATAACCGATCCTCTTGAACCCATAACATTTCCATAACGAACAACAGAAAAACGCAAATCACGTGCCCCTTTGATATTGTAAGCAGCAATAAACAATTTATCAGAAACCAATTTTGTAGCACCATAAAGATTGATAGGTGCTGCAGCCTTATCAGTAGACAAAGCGATCACAACTTTCACGTTAGTTGCCAAAGCTGCATCAACTACATTTTGTGCTCCACCAATATTTGTTTTGATACATTCATCAGGATTATATTCAGCAATAGGCACATGTTTAAGAGCAGCAGCATGAACAATTATATCAATACCTTCACAAGCTCTCTTCAGACGTGCTAAATCACGCACATCACCAATAAAAAATCTAACTTGCGGAAATTTATTTTCTGGATAAACCTGAGACATTTCATATTGTTTTAGTTCATCTCGTGAATAAATAACTAATCTTTTCACATCAGGATAACGTTCTAAAATTGTTTTCACAAACTTTTTTCCAAAAGATCCCGTTCCCCCTGTTATTAAAATTGATTTGTCTTTTAAATCAAACATATAAATATTACTTAATTAATTTTATTTCCCAATCTAAATCTGGACAAATTACACTAGTACGAGCTTCTACACTGGTTGGTCCACCATTAGATTTTATTTGAAACATTAAAGAATCGGTAGCAACAAAATATTGTTTTACATTGGGCGTCCGCCCGCCAATGGTAATAAAATATTTACCAACATTTAATAAATTTCCAGGTATTTTACAAACATCAATATATTTTCCTGGCATTCTTTTTTTACCAGTAAATTGATTACGATCATTATCAGAACTACTAAAAACAACCACATTTTCTTCATTCAAAATATAAAAATCTACCAGAAATCCATCAACTTCCTTTTTAATTTCAAAATCTATGGAAACAAATACTTCATCAACTGAACCAAATTCAGAACAAACCAATCCTTCTTTATTTAATAGACGAGCTGACAATAAACAAACTTCAATATTTTTTGCATCATTACTTAATTCTTTATGATGATACTCAGCATTATTTAATTTTTTATCTTGTTGATTTAAGTAATAACTTATCACCTCATCAGTCGGACCATATTTTATAATTCTACCACCGTCTAATAAAATAGTTTTTTTACACAGACTTTTAGTAGCTGCCAAATTATGACTCACAAACAAAACTGTTCTCCCTTCTTTCTTTGTTACATCCCCCATTTTACTCAAACATTTTTTTTGAAACTCAATATCCCCAACTGCCAAAACTTCATCTATAATCAAAATATCAGGTTCTAAGTGTGCTGCCACAGCAAAAGCAAGACGTACATACATCCCCGAAGAATAACGCTTCACAGGAGTATCCAAAAACTTTTCTATACCAGAGAATTCAACTATTTCATCAAACTTTTTTTCTATTTCTTTTTTTCTCATTCCCAAAATTGCCCCATTCAAAAAAATATTTTCCCGACCAGTCAATTCAGGATGAAAACCAGTGCCAACTTCCAACAAACTACCAACACGACCACGTAATTTTATTTCACCAGTTGTTGGTGGAGTAATTTGTGATAAAATTTTTAACAAAGTACTTTTACCAGCACCATTACGACCAATAATACCTAGCACCTCACCTTTTTCTACAGTAAAATTTACATCTTTTAGCGCCCAAAATTCATTATCTTCTGTTTTACCTAAAGCTGTTTTCACTTTACTGCCAAACCAACTAAATGGAGACTTAAAAATATTAGCCAAAACATCACGCAACGCAATATAACCTTGTCTTTCACCAATATTATATTTTTTTCCTAAATTTTTTACTTCTATAATAGCACTCATAAAATTCTTAAAGTCTTTAAAGTCCTTAAAGTCTGTAAAGTCAAAAGTAACGACTTTATAAACCAAATGGATTTTAGACTCTATATTATATCTGCAAAATAACGTTCTACTTTTTTAAAATAAAAATAACCCAAAAAACAATAAACCAACATACTAATTGTAGAGACTTCCAGCAACAGCCAATTTATTTGACCAACACCCAATATCACAACTCTAGCAGTATCTATTACACCAGCCATAGGATTCAACCCCAAAATCCATCTAAATTTTTCACTAACAATACTGACTGGGTATATCACTGGCGTAATAAAAATCAATAATTGAATAAAAAACGGCAAAACAAATCTGACATCACGATATTTGACATTCAAAGAACCGAATAACAAACCAATACCCAAAGTAGAAAAAATAGTCATTATTATTAATAAAGGAAAAAATACTAAACCCAATAAAGATGGTATATAATGATAAAAAATCATCATACCAACCAAAATTATACTAGCAATCAAAAAATCTACTATATTTGTTATAATTGAAGAAATAGGCAAAATAATTCTAGGAAAATAAACTTTGGTGACAATTTTTTCATTTTCCATAAAAGTATTACTCGCATGTGTCAAACCACTAGAAAATAATGTCCAAAATATCAAACCAGTGTACACAAAAATAGGATAAGGAATTCCATCTGATGGCATCTGTGCCAATCTGCCAAAAAAAATAGTAAACACAACCATAGTAACAAATGGTTGAAAAATCGCCCACAAAGCACCTATCGCTGTCTGTTTATATTTTACTTTCAAATCACGCCAAGTAAAAAAATAAAACAAATCACGAAATTGCCAAATTTCGTTTAGATCTAGTTGCCACCACTTATTTTTTGGTTTGATTATAATTTCCATAGACATAAGTCAAAAGTTTGTAAAGTCGAAAGTCTATAAAGTCCTTCGAGTTGCTAAAGTCATTACTTTTGACTTTCAACTTTATGGACTTTATGGACTATTTTTTCACCACTCCCTCGTCTTCTCAATCGTCTTCATCTTTACTTTTTGATACAAATCCGTCGCTTTCTGATCCACTTCTGGTGAAAGCAAACGCAAAAGTTCATGCCCCAAAATTCTATATTGCTTACCAATTTTATTAGCACGAATAAGACCTTTTTTGAGTAGACGTTTCATGGTACTATTACTCACTTTTAGAAGATCTTGAGCTTCACCAGTTGTGTAAACAGAATTTGGTTTGATTTCCATATAATAGTCAAAAGTTCATAAAGTCAAAAGTCTGCAAAGTCCATAAAGTTGAAAGTCAAAAGTTATTACTTTAGACATTATGGACTTTAGACTTTATAGACTATAGTATAACAACAAGTATCATTAGGTGTCAATAGAGTTCAAATACCACTCATAAACCTGTTTTATCCCCTCTTTCAAACCAATTTCATCTTTCCAACCTAATTTATTTATTTTACTAACATCTAATAATTTTTGCATTGTCCCGTCTGGTTTGCTTTTGTCACAAACTATTTTACCGCCAAAACCTACAATCTCTTTTATTATTTTGGCCAATTCTCCAACAGTCAAATCATTTCCCGTACCAATATTCAAAAACATCTCACCTCTTTCATTTTCTTTTTTATTAGGATCAAAATTTTGTAAAACAAATAGACAAGCCCGAGCCAAATCATCCACATGTAAAAATTCTCTTCTAGGTCTGCCTGTTCCCCAAATCTCTACTTGTTTTTTGTTATTTATATTTGCTTCATGAAATTTACGAATAAGCGCTGGCAAAACATGAGAAGTTTCCAAATCAAAATTATCATTTGGTCCATACAAATTAGTTGGCATCACAGCAATAAAATTAGTACCATATTGTCTATTGTAGCTTTGGCACATTTTTATACCAGCAATCTTAGCAATAGCATAAGGCTCATTGGTTTTTTCTAGTTCACCTGTCATTAAATATTCTTCTTTGATAGGCTGTAGGCAATCTTTTGGATAGATACAAGACGAACCCAAAAATAACAGCTTCTTTACTCCAGACAAATAAGCATTATGAATAATATTATTTTGTATTTGTAAATTTTGATAAAGAAAATCTGCTGGATAATTATTATTAGCAAGAATTCCCCCGACTTTGGCTGCTGCCAAAATTACATAATCTGGTCTTTCTGATACAAAAAAATCCGCCACAGCTTTGGCATCTATCAAATCTAATTCTTCTCTTGTTCTTACAACCAAATTATTATAACCTTCAGTTTTCAATTTGCGAACAATAGCCGAACCGACCATACCGTTGTGACCGGCGATGTATATTTTGGAATTTTTATCCATACTTTCTTTAAAAATATATCAAAATTATTAGTTTAGATTCTCCCCCTAGTAGGGGGAGTCAGAGGGGGGTCTTTAGTAAAATAAAACGTTTTGTTTTATACTCCAGACCTCCCCTAACCCCTCCTAATAGGAGGGGGATCAAACAAAATCCATCTTCAAACTTGTTTATACTCATACACTTTCGACTTTATGGACTTTACAGACTTTATGGACTATTTTATTCACACATAATCTTCACCAATTCCTTAAATTTCGTCTTCGGCTCCCAGCCCAACTTATCTTTGGCCTTCGTAGCATCACCCAACAACAAATCCACTTCAGCTGGACGAAAATATTTTTCATCAATTTCAATTAAAACTTTACCAGTTTTTTTGTCTATTCCTTTTTCTTTTAATCCACTACCTTGCCATTTTATTTCAAAATCAAAATACTGTGAAGCTTCTTCCACAAATTCCCGTACACTATGTGTTTCACCAGTGGCTACTACATAATCATCTGGATCTTTTTGTTGAAGCATAAGCCACATAGCCTCGACATAATCTTTGGCATAACCCCAATCACGTTTGGCTTCTAAGTTTCCCAAATATAATTTTTCTTGTTTTCCTTCTTTGATATTTTTGAAAGCATCAACAATTTTTTTAGTTACAAAAGTACCACCACGTCTTGGAGATTCGTGATTGAACAATATCCCATTACAAACAAACATATTATAGCTATCACGATAATTGACAGCGATATTATGGGCATAGACCTTGGCACAAGCATAAGGACTGCGTGGATAAAAGCCAGTCGTCTCTTTTTGAGGAGTTTCCAACACTTTTCCAAACATTTCTGAGCTACCCGCCTGATAAAATTTTACTTTCATTCCCTTGTCACGAATAGCGTCAAGCAGACGCAATGTTCCAAGACCATCAGCATCAGCAGTATATTCAGGCAAATCAAAACTAACACGAACATGACTCTGGGCACCAAGATTGTATATTTCATCAATCTGTACTTCATCCAAAATACGACTAATATTACTACTGTCAGTCAAATCTCCGTAATGCAAAAATAATTTTACATCTTTACTATGTCGATCACGATAGAGATGGTCAATTCTTTCAGTATTGAAACTACTAGAACGACGGATAATCCCATGCACTTCATAACCTTTTTGCAATAATAATTCAGCCAGATAAGATCCGTCTTGGCCAGTTATTCCTGTAATTAATGCTTTTTTCATAAAATTAGTCCTTAAAGTCTATAAAGTCCATAAAGTCAAAAGTCCTTAAAGTCTGTAAAAAAATATTCCTCAGACTTTCGACTTTAAAGACTTCATGAACTTTTGACTATCTTAATGTTTTTATAAAACCTGAAATTAATTTAGAAATTTCAATTGATAAATCATAATACTTTCTAGAATCTTCTTGTGAGATGTAATGCAATTCAAAAGCAAGATAAATCATAGAACGTACTTCCCCACATGATCCTTTTGCTATAAATAAAAATCTAGAAAATTCTACATCACTCTTTCTTTCAAATCCTTCTGCAATATTGTTCATTACGGACACACTTGCTCGTTGAATTTGATCTCTAAATCCATAGTCCTTGCATAATCCAAAAGATTTATAAATATTTATGGACAACAGTTTAGCTTTTTGCCAAGCAATTATATCCTCAAATTTATCTATACTCATATACTTTCGACTTTATGGACTTTACAGACTTTATGGACTACAAATTAAAATTGAATACCCTTTTCCAACGCAGCACTATGCAAATCCAAAGCCTTTTGTACCTCTCCCATCCCCTTATACATATTTTCCAACTGTTGCCAGCCATTGGCAATCTTAAAATCATTGTCAATACTGTCCTGCAAGAGCTTGGTAGCTTCATCATACTTATGCAAATTTTCTTTTACACCTGCAAGCATATACTGTATTTGTTGTCTTTTTGGTGACAAAATCAAAGCGTCTTCCAATATTTTTTCTGTTTCTATCAAAAATGACGTGTCTTGTTTGGCTACTGCCCCATAAATTTTTATTTGAGCCAATTGTATACTAACTCTTATATCATCTGGATGCAACTCCAAATTTTGATTCAAATTTCTCACAGCTTCATCATAAAAAGGTTGGATTTCTGACCATTTGTTCGAAGTTTTTTGATCTTTCAAAATCTGAGAAATAATCTCACCAAAAATACGCGCTGTATCATTTCTAATATCATCAATATGTGGTGAAGGGATAGCAAACGCACGATTGTAGTCTTCTATATAATTCCTACCAAAATTCAAATCTCTAATAGTCAACAGAGTTGCTTTGTTTGCTCTTGCTGAATTGACATCAGTACTATAAATAAAAAGTAAAATCAATAAAGAAACAAATACTGTCCAAGGCATAGAAACATCTCTATTACTTTTAGTAATATTTTCTGATTTTGTTTTTTCTGCAAAGACAGATGCAAAAGCCAAAAAAAAGAAAAAATAAAGATAAGAAGTAGGATTGTCAAAAACAGTTGCTACACTTATAAAGTGCGTCCAAAGAAAAGCTACTCCAAACGCCAAAACATGAACATCTATTTTTCCTTCTTTGTATCTCTTAGAGAGACAAATAGTAGCCAAAACAAAAATACTAATATACAAAAGCAATCCAACAATCCCTTGCACTGCCAAAGTATTCATAATTACACTATGAGCATTGTCAAACCAAGTTTCAGTAAAACCATATTCCAAAAATTCAGCCCGATAATATTTGTTGAAAGCATAATAATAATTGTTTGGGCCCCAACCAAAAATAGGTTTTTCTGTCCAAGCATCGAGTGCTACACCCCAGGCCATTACTCTAGTATTGGTTTTGGAAATGTCTGTATTCAAAAGACGACCAACAGCTGGCAAACTACTGACAAAATTAGTATTTCTATTTATAAACAAAACACCCATGGCAGAAACACCAAGTAAGACAACTATCAAAACAATTTGTTTCAATTTCTTCTGCTCTTTCAAAGTGAAGAAGTAGACAGCTAATAAAACAAAAAGTCCCAAAATAAAAGCTACTAAAGCTCCACGAGTACCCCCCAAAAATATACCCCAAATACCAAGCAGAGCAACTACAATTTCAAACCAAAACCAACTAGCATCCATTGACAAAAATTTAATACTTCTTATTTTCAAATTTTCTTTAATAGCCAAAAACGTTCCCAAAAAAAACAAGAACATCCCATATCCACTAAAATAAATAGAATTGCCAAGCGTAGAAGACACACGATCACTACCTCTGTTCAAAAGTAAATTTGGATTAACATGTTTTTGTAATACACCAATAAACATCACTATACTTCCAGCCAAAAGAAAAGTACGCATGAGCCATTTCCAATCTGACCAATCACGTACCACAGTTGTAATGATAAAATAATAAACAATATAATGAAAAATTGTAAAAGTACCAAGCATTCTTTCGTGATTATCCCAAAAACTCTTGTACCAATCTACTCCCACAAAAGTAGAAACAACAAAAGAAGCAAAAAATAATAATACAGCAATATTGATCCAAGAAAATCTAGGTCTGTATTTCTTGAAATCACTAACTAACAAAATAAGATAAAGCCCAAGCATCACCAAAACTAGAGATCTAAAATAGATAATTTTTGGCACTATGAAAGGAAAGACATAAGTTGTAGGAAATATCAGAAGTGGTACAAAAAAAGTGATTCCAATTATTATTTTTAGAATTTTTTCTAAAGTTTTTTGCATAATTTTATTGTTTATAAAGTTTACAAAGTTAATGCAACCAGCAAACCTATTTTATATAGTACAGACATTATATCTATAAACTTAATTTTTTTCAAGTAAAACAAAAACCACCCCGACAAGGGGTGGTAATTTGTTTTGAAATACCAGACAACTCACGTAATCTAATTCAATTAACTTGATTTAGATACAGAGAAGTGACTAGTTGGTAGACTCAAATAAAAACCGTTTACCCATTCAGTTGAACCAACTCCATCAGAGTCAGCAGACTGATCAGACCAAACAAAGTCATTGTTAGCATCACCATAAGCGTTAGCAAATGTTTCTGTGAATGCACTCAAATTGCCAGCATCACGAACAAAGTAAGTATCGATTGAATCACCAGCTTCAACACCAGCGATATCAGCGCGAACTTCGAAAGTACGTGTAGTACCAGCAGCAATTGTAACAACTTTAGTAGTATCAAAGTTGATCAAGAATTGACCATCTGTACTAGAAGTAGTTGAGGTAACATAACCATCGGTATTCAATTGTGTTTCAGAACCTGTAACATCAAAAGCGTACAATGTACCAGAAGTAATTCTCAACCAAGCATCTGTACCATCAGAATCATTGAAGTCAATATATGGAGCGATACTACCCAAAACTACATCACCATTAGCTGGAGCAGTAACAGTAAACTTCATGATTGTTTTACCAGTGTTAGAACCAGTACTCAATGAAGTACTTGGAAGAGTTGCAACTGCAACAGTTGGTTTTGACAATCGAACTGACATTGTATTACCAACAGCAGCATCAGCAGCTGTATCAGTAAATCCAGAAGTAGCTACAGCCTTGAAATAATCAGCTGTAGTATCTAATCTGAATTCTACAAAATCTCCAGAATCAGCGCCTGTACCAGCAGTACCAACGGTATTGGTTGTACGTTCGCCAATTGCACTGAATTTTGCTTTGACAACAACTACAGTTTCACCAGTATTAGCTACTGAGAAATTCAAAGAATCAAAGACAGCTTGGCCACTAGAATTTAGACCAACACCACCGTCAGGACCCAATTGAGTTCCTGTACTACTATACAATTGGACATATTCTACATCATCATAAGCATCTGTAGAAGATACCAAAATAGTCATTTTTTGTACATTGAAAGCTTCTTTAGTAGCAGTCAAAGTGATACGATGCATTTCTTGTTCAGTTGACAAACCAGCAAGTACAATACCTGCATCTGGTTTACCACTATTAGCAGCTGTAGTAATAGTACCATTAGCAGCTACAGTGATAGCAACAGAAGGAGCTGTAGTACCATTTAAGTTAGTACCAGTTACAGTAGCATCAAAAGAGCCATTAGCATCTTCTGCAGTAATGTCAGCAGTAGCAAGAGTAAATGCAAATGCATCATTCTCTGAACCATAAGGAGCATTACCAGAGATAACAGCTTTGGCAACAATTGTCTTACTTGTTCCAGCAGGGATAGTATAATAACCACCCACAAATTTACTAGAACTAAATATTGCTTTACCATTTGAATCAACAGTAGCAGGACCAGCAACTAATGTGTCACCAACATACAAACTTACTTGAGTGACTACAGCATTAGCTGGAGTTGCAACAGTTTCTGTTTCAGTATTCAAAGTATAATAAACATCAGCTGTTGTACTTGCGTTGATATATGTGTTCAATGTCAAAGCAGACACTTTTACATCATTACCAGCACCAGAACCAGCAGTGAAAATCATACCAAGAGCATCAACAGTAGATCCTTTTACAACTGTTCTTGATTCAGGAGAAGCTGCACGAGATACAGTCAAAGATGAACTACGAGTAGTAACATTGTAACCAGCTACATTAGTAGCAGGAACAACATCAGTTATTGTATTATCTTTTGAATCTTTTGCAGTAAATACAGTACTACCAAATTCTAGAGTAGCTTTGTAAACTACACCAGAAACTTGAGCAGTATTGATATCAGCTACTACAGCAACATTTTTAGTTGCACCTTTAGCTACTGTAAAATAATCAGTATATGTAAAGGTTAATGTAGCGTTGGTATTATTACCATCAGCCCAAGAATCAGCATCTGTAATTGCTTTTGCAGAACCGATAGTTTGACCAGAATCTGCATCAATCAATTTGATATTACGGATAAGTAAAGTATCGGTAGTAGAATCATATTGATCACCAGTACCTAAATCCTTATACAAACCATAAGATACAGCACTATTAGTTGTACTTGTAGTTTCCAATTGTAAAGTCATTTTTTGTACTTCAGTACTATCAGAAACAGCTTTCACAGCAACTCTCATAAGTTCTACACTTGTAGAATCAACTTTTACATCATGAGCAGATGCACTATGATTAGAGATAGTTACTCCACCACCTTGTAGTGTAAGAGTTGAACTATTACCAGCATCATCATATGAAGTAATAGTAGCCAAAGCACCATAACCATATGATGTACCAACAGCTTTTACATCAGCTGCGTTGTTCATGAAGAATACGATTGTATCTGCAACATCTGCACTAGCACTAATATCACCTACCAAACTAAAAGTTTTACTTGCACCGTTTACCAATTTTAGAGGTGTATTTAAAGCTAAAGTAAGATAGCGACCATTCAAAGTAGCTGTTGTAGGAACAACATCAACACCTTGATATAATTTGAAATTACTCAAATTACTTGTAGTAAGAGTACCATCTTGTTTCAAAGTGATAGCTGAAAACATTTCATCTTCAGTAGCAGCTGTCAATTTGAATTGAGCCATTGTTACATTAGTATCACCAACTGTAGGATTTGACAAAGTGCCAGTACCTACAACTGTCAATGTACCAGCAGTTACTGCACTACTTACTGTAAAAGTATTACCAGTTACAGGAAGACCAGTTACTGTTGTACCTAGACTAGAATTGATAGCTGTGATAGAAAAGTTATGTTCTCCAGCTGTAGTACCTGTTTGTAATCTAACAGTCAATACTTTTGTAGAATTAGCAGGAACTACCAAACCAAGAGAAGTAAATTCTGCTGTGTTAGTATCTGAAGAAAAAGTTCTACCAGATGAACCAAGTCTTACTTCACCATCATATAGATAAGATGTAAGACCAGTTGTCAAACCAGCGCCAGATCTTTTTACTGTAACTTCATTAACAGTAACAGCTGAACTACCAGCTACTAAGTTTACTTTCAATACATCTACATTTGTAGCACTCTTTGGAAGAGTAGCACTTGTAGGTGTACTAGCGTTTAAACTAACAGCCAAATTACCACTAGCTGTAGGAGGAGTTGTTGTTGTACCTTGACCAAGGTTAACTAACAAATCTAATACAGTAGCTTTTGTAACAGTACTACCACTGTCTTCTACAGTTGCGAATACTGAGTCAGAAACAGTTTGTACACTACCAGCAGAAGCACCAAGAGTGCCATCTACCATGTATAGTTTACCATCTTTTACGAAGTAAACTGAGTCAGAACTAGCTTTTTTTACAAGCATACCTGCATGAGGTACAGCACTTACAAGAGCTGTGCCAACAGTTGGGTAGACAGTTGTCCACCAAGCACTGTTTACATCTCTAACTTTTGTTGTCCAATTTGAACCATAAAGAGCAGATGCTACTTCTTCACTAGGAAGGGCAACTTTTGTTCCGTTTGGTGTTACTGCGTATACAGTATTATTTACTTCTTCTTTTACAAGCATAGAACCAGGTCTAAAACTTACTCCATAAGGAGCTGAAGAAGTTTGTGGGTAAGCATTGAAACAAGTTTGTGTCAATTTGTTTACACCACTGAAATCACTATACCAAGTGTGATATACTTCTGAATTTGGGAAGTATAATCTTTCCAAATTTGAGTTCAAAAGGAAAACAGCAGAATTGCCGGTCAATTGAACTAGATCTCCAGCACTAAGTGTTGGACATTCACCTTCAGCGTGTGCGACTACAGGAACTAGAGCTGAAACGCCTAGACTCCATGCTAATGTCATTGCCACGACTGAAAAGGTGAACAATTTTTTTCCGAATTTTAATACGTCATTCATAAATACCTTTTTGGCTTATCATGATGCGCCTCCGTATAGGTAAATAAATACCACGGTGTCAACATAATAAGTCTGAATAAAATAACCACCCAACTCTGTTTTGCAACAGATCGACCTTGTGGTCAAGTGGGGTCCTCTAGAAACAATTCTAGAGTAGAGTCTCGTCGGCCAAGACGAGTGCCCTTTTCTCCCAACACAGGGTTTAAGCTGCGGTGGTTACTGTATGGCATACAACTTACAATTTTGTGAGCTATATGCTATACAGTATAGGATTTTTATAAGAAAATTTCTTATAAGGCGATATTTTTAATTTTGAATTTAGAAATTTTAAATTTTGAAACAATTGAATAATGACTAAATTTTGAATTATATTTTAAAGAAAATTTTTTAAAATTAATTCATTTAAAAATTGTTTTAAAATTCAAAATTTAAAATTCCAAAATTATCTACTAACCGTACTACTCGTACTTGTCGCAATAATTGTTGTAGTAGTATTTGTACTTGTTTCTATCGTTGTTATCACCTTTTGTGGCAACTGGATCAAAGTGTTACTCACCTCTTTACTTACATCACTAACTGTATTTTTCAATTCAATAGTCTTTTTTACAGCTTCTAGAACATTGGTATCAAGTAAAGTCTGCACATTGGTATTTTCAGTTTCTACAGTTTTTACTACAGCATCCACTTTGGTCAATAGATCACCAGCTGTGGTTTTGGTATCTTTGGTAGCATTGACTTCATCTTCTGTTGGTACTATTTTTGAGATATCATCTGGATTGGTAGTAGAAACTATTTCTGTTGTACTGGCTGTATTAGTAACCAAGACAATTGCAGTAGAGCTACTATTTTGTCCCAAAACATTTACTGGATTATTTGTATCATTTATATTGTCATTTTTGACATCTTCTACAAGTTGACCAGCTTGCGCTTGAGCTTTTTGAGTATCTTGTTGCATCTGATTGACAGTATCAGCAATATGTTCACGAATAATTAATTTTTCTTCTTCAGATACTTCTGAATTTACTTCTGCCTTTTTTTCAAGCACGACTTCTACCATTTGCAAACTTTGTTTGGATGCATCAAGTGCCTGAATAGACAAATCATTTGATAAACTAGCATCATCAGTAATAGAAATTTGATCAGCAACTTCTTTCAAAGTGTGGGATATTTCTTTTGTTTTTAGAGATACTTCTTTTACCAAATTTACAGCATCTTTTGCTTCACTATTTTTTAAGCTTTCGTTAGCACTGTTTAGCTTGTTTTGTAAATCCACTGAATTTTCTTTGAGAAGTTTATTTTTTGTGTCTTTATTAGAAATATCACTATCAGCTACCTGTTTCAAAACCTGAGCACTTTTGGCAGCAAAATTCAATTTCAAAGAAGTTTTTTGTTCTTCAGATGAGAGAGCAAGTTTACCTTGTTCAACTACAGAATTGATAGCTACTTTGGTAGACCACATGAAATCTCCAGGTTCAGCATAAGCACTAGCCACCCAACCACCAGAAGTAAGTACCAAAGCTAACAAAGCAGTGAATACTGAACGAAAAGACTTGTTGATATTGGTAGGCAAAAACATTTGATAAATATGAGAAAAATTTTTCCATTGATTTCCCCATGTTTGTTTTTGTTTTTCAGTAGAAACATCTGATCTAGTCTTAGAAATTTGTGACATCAACAATTGTTTGTTTTCCAAAACCCAAGACTGACGTGTTGATAACACGTCTTCATTTTTCAAATTCTTCAATTGTTCCTTAATTTTTTTTGTCATATTTCACAAACATTCAAAAAGTTATAAAGCCTTTTAGGCTTTTCTGGCATTTTAAGCCTTTCCAGCCTTTTGTTCCAACAACTTCTTCAATATCTTAATCGCTCTATACAAAGTTACTCGAACATTAGTAGTATTTTTTTGCAAAATTTCAGCTATCTCACCTGTACTCAGTTCTTCTACATACTTGAACAAAATCACTTCCTGATATTCACGTTTCATTTTTTGTAAAGTTCGGAAAATTCTTTGAACTTCTTGTTTGTCATCCAATGATTTAATAATTTTTGTATCCACTTTTATTTCTCCCAAGTCTTCTAAAGAAATTTCAGTCTGAGAATTTTGACGATAAAAATCTATCAAAGTGTTGCGGGCTATCTTATAGATAAGACCACTAAAACTTTTTATAACTTGATCTTTATTGGAAATAAGATAATTCCAAGTTTTTAGGAATACTTCACTAGTAATATCTTCAGCTTCTTCTCTATTGCCAAGTTTCAAATATGTAAACCTGTAGATCTTTTGTATATAAAGATCATAAAGAATAGCAAAGCTGTCAGTATCTCCGTCTTGCTGAATTTTATGGACTAGAATCTTTTCAGTGTACTTCGAGCTCATAATAGTAGTCGCTAAAAATAAAAAAGTGTTACACCTAAATAACAATACTCTATCAAACTTTGCTAAAAATGGCTAAAAAATAAAAAATTAAACAGTCTTTTTTCATAAAAAAGTGTAGGCAACTATACCATATACTACCCAAAAAAGCAATAAACTGTGTACAAAATGTAGTCAGAAGAAGAAAGTCCATAAAGTCTACAAAGTCCTTAAAGTCAAAAGTCATTAAAATAGCCAATAACCTATTACTAAAAGTAGTCTAACTTTATATTAATTTATAGGGACTTTCGACTTTATGAACTTTCGACTTTACAGACTTTTTTGTATACAATAATATATACTTTTAAAAAACAACCTCTTATAAACAAATTATTATCTTTGTATATAATACTGTATACAAAAAACCACAATTACCTTAATTTTAAGCCAAAAAAGAACCAAACTTGACAAAAAAGGCTTTTTTTGTTAATATTACCCTATACAAATGCCAATATATGTCAGAACCAATTAACAATTCAAAAGAAATAATTAGAGTGTCTATATCTGAGGCAGCAAGATTATTTGGTGTAAACCCTCAGACTATTAGAAGAGCTATAAAAGGCCAAGAAATAACCTATGTTGTAGTGGCTGGCAGATATAAAATAAACTTTGAAAGTCTAGTAAATTGGTCACAAAAGAAAATTACAGTCAAAAACAAAGCAGAAAAATACGGTATTGGTCAGTATGTGGATAAGTGGAAAATAAAAAATACACTTTACTCCCCTAGCAAAAAAAGTATCAAAAAAAAACCAAAAGAAGAATCAACAAATAATCCAGAAACACAAACATCAGCCTAAAGAAGGGCTGATGTTTTTATTAGTAAAAAATTCATAAAGTCAATTATAAACTATAAATAAATCACTTAGTAAAATTGCTAAAATAGTTTTTTTGTAGTATAATTAATTTCACTTTACAATTATGGATAATGTTAATTTTTTATACGAAGAAAACCAAGAAGAAAAACCAAAAACTAACCTAAAAAAATGGTTATTTTTGTTGTTGATACCTCTAATTTTGACTTTAGTTTTCTTTGGCTTCAGTTATGCAAAAAAAATAAGCAGTACAAAAAATCCTTTGGATTACAATGAAAACACTCTAGAACCAAAAAAACCTCAAGGACTATTCCAAAAATTGGCTTACCTATTGTTCAAACCAGAATCAAAATTAACAGGACAAAAAGATGATAGAATAAACGTTTTACTTCTTGGCATGGGCGGTCTTGGACATGACGGTCCCTACTTGACAGATACCATAATGATAGCTAGTATCAAACCATCTACCAATGATATAGCCTTGATATCCATTCCTCGTGATCTAGGAATAGAGATAGACGGATATGTCCGAAAAATAAATAGTGCCAATTCTATCGGAGAAGTACAAAAAGCTGAATGGGGTGGTGCTTATGCCACACAAGTAATTTCAAAAACTTTCAATTTGGATATACCTTATTATATAAGAATAGATTTTCAAGCTTTTTCCGATATAATAGATGAAGTCGGTGGTGTACGTGTCAATGTAGACAACTCATTTACAGACTACATGTATCCTGCTGACAATGATTTGTACCAAACAGTTTCTTTCAAAAAAGGACTACAAACTTTTGACGGAGCAACAGCTCTAAAATTTACTCGTTCTAGACATGGTAACAATAGTGAAGGTTCAGATTTTGCCAGATCTTCCAGACAACAAAAAATCATACAAGCTCTCAAAGACAAAATCTTATCTTTTAGCACTCTTACTAATCCAGTAAAAATAAAAAACATTATAGATTCTTTGGAAAAACACATGACCACCAATATGGGATTTGATGAAATACTCAGTTTCATACGCATGGCCAAAGATATTCAAGGAGACAATGTCAAACATCTAGTTTTGGATGATAGCATTGGTGGTTACTTACATAGTTATACAGGAGTTGATGGTGCTTTTCTACTAGGCCCTAATACAGGAAATTTTGATGAAATAAATAGTGCTATACAAAATATCTTTACAGATAGTAATATTGCCAAAGTGACTACGACAACTGATGAAACACCACTTCAAGAATCACCAAAATTAGATTGGGCTACAGTAGAGATTGAAAATGGTACTTGGCAAGCAGGATTAGCTGCTAGACTAAAACAAAGATTGCTCGATGAAAAATTTTTTATAGATAATGTTGGTAATTTGGCAACAGAACTAAAACCATTTAGTAATAGTGGAATTTATTCCTTTGCACCAAAAGACAAAGACATCACAGGAGTCTTGGAAGGATTACAAAAAGAATTACATATACCAATAAAAATAGACGTACCAAACGGTATCAAACCTATGTCAAGCTCTACTGACATTATAGTAGTTTTGGGGGATGACTTCGTTGAGTAAGAAATAGATTTTGAATTTCAAATTACCATACCATTAGACATTTCAAAATTAATTTATTGTTTAAAAATTTAAAATTCGAAATTATTTGAATATATGATAGAAAAAAAAATCATCAAAAATAATTTACCAACCATAGTTCTCATCGGCAGAGCCAATGTTGGTAAATCTACTTTTTTCAATACTTTATTGGAATACAAAAAAGCTTTAGTTTCCAATATATCAGGAACAACTAGAACCAACAACGAAGGAGTCGCTGTTTGGCGTGGCAAAGAAATAAATATTATTGATACCGGAGGTGTGGATAATGATGAAAATGAATTTTTTGCTAATGAAATAATCCAACAAGCCACTATGGCGCTAGAAAGTGCGGATATAATAATCATGCTGGTTGACGCTCAATCCCCTCTCTTACCTCAAGAAAAAGAATTGGCTAAAAAAATAAAAAGTACTTACAAAGACAAAAAAATATTTTTAGTTGCCAACAAAGCCGACGACAAAAAAGATGTAATGAGTTTTGACCAAAGTTATTACAAACTAGGTCTTGGTGAACCAATTTTAATTTCAGCTATAAATGGCAAAGGTGTTGGTGATTTCTTGGATATTTTATACAAAAATTTGAATAAATTATCCAAACGTCCAAAAAAGACTAAAGAAAAAATTGAAACTACAAAAGTCAGTCTAATAGGCAAACCAAATGTTGGCAAATCATCAATTTTCAACAAAATAATTGGAGAAGACAAAGTAATTGTTAGTGATATTGCTCACACTACTCGCGAACCATTTGATACAGACATTGAATATGATTTTGATGGAAAAAAACACAAAATTACTTTCATAGACACAGCTGGTATTCGTCGCAAAGCCAGAGTAGATGGTTACCTAGAAAGAGCTGGTATACAAAGAAGTATTGATACTATCGTTCATTCTGATATTATTTTATTAGTTTTGGATGGTAGTGAACCTATCTCTACTCAAGATATGCAACTTGGCGGTCTAATAGAAAAAAAGAGTAAAAGTGTTATAATAATAGTAAACAAATGGGATCTAGCAGAAGATAATAGTGATTCTCACAGAAATGAAGTCAAACAAATGGTCTATAGTCACTTTCCTCATTTGGATTTTTCACCTATACTATTTATAAGTGGCAAAACTGGCTACAGAACACAACAAATTTTCCCAACAATTTTGAAAGCTATCGAAGCTAGAAAAACCACAATTACAGAAAATGCTCTAAGTAAATTCATAGATCGTATTGTCAAAACTCACAAACCATCTCGCGGTAAAGGTACCAAACAACCAAAAGTTCTTGGATTCAAACAAATAAATACTGAACCACCGATTTTCAAATTATTTATCAAACAACGCACTTCACTTCATCGTTCTTATTTGAATTTTATTGAAAACAAACTCCGTGAAAAATTCAATTTTCTAGCTACACCAATTGTTATCAAGATGGCAAAGGTCAAAAAATAAAAAATTTAAACTCTGATATGAAATTAATAGTAGGACTAGGCAATCCAGGCAAAAAATACGAAAAAACTCGTCACAATGTCGGATTTTTGATACTTGATCAACTACATGAAAATCTTCTATCCTGTGGCATAAATGATTGGGAATTGAGTAAAAAATTCAATGCTCTTATTTCTGGTTGTGTAGTGCACAATGAAAAAGTAATTTTAGTCAAACCTATGACCTTCATGAACAAATCTGGAGAAGCTGTCCAAAATATTGGACAATTTTACAAAATGAATAGAAAAGATATTATAGTAATTCATGATGATAAAGATATTTTGCTTGGTGAAGTAAGATTACAAGAAAACCGTGGTCCTGCAGGACACAATGGAATAAAATCAATTATAGAACATATTGGCACACAAGATTTCTGGAGATTTCGTATTGGTATTGCTAGTGAAAACAAAAAAAGAATGGCTGACACTATCAAATTTGTTTTGGGTAAATTTGGTATTTTGGAAAAGAAAAAATTACAAAATAGTGTTGATAAAACAATAGCAAAAATAATGGAGCTTGTATCTTAAATCAGCAAGTACAGTAGAGTCAACAGATCTTTCACTCCGTTCAAGATTTTTTAACCACATGCAAAAAGAAATTCTCCTAGCTCATTTTCCAAAAATTACTGTTAATCGCTACCAGCAACTACTGGCAGTTTTTTCTTCTTTGGATGAAGTTTGGGAAGCAGAGTTTGATGAACTTTTGAAAAGTAAAATTGATGAAAAAATAATCCATGAATTTCTAGTTTGGCGAGAAAAACTTGATGAAGAAAAAATTCATAAAATTCTTGAACAAGAAAAAATCAGTTGCTTGATCCTAACAGACAAAAACTATCCGAAACTACTCAAAGAAGTTTATGATCCACCATTTTGTCTTTTCGTACGAGGTAAACTTGCACCAGACGATTTCAATCTCGCTGTTGTTGGTACTAGAAAATATAGTACTTATGGTAAACAAGTGACTGAAAAATTGGTTGGTGAATTGTCTAACCAAGGTGTAACTATTGTTAGTGGCTTAGCTTTTGGTATAGATATTATTGCTCACACTACCACACTTCAAAATCATGGCAAAACTATTGCCGTACTTGGATCTGGCATAAATAGACATCACATCTATCCCGGAGAGCACAAAAATATAGCTGAGCAAATTGTAGAAAATAATGGAGCTCTAATTTCTGAATATCCTCCAGGGACTTTGCCAAACAAATTTACTTTTCCTAGAAGAAATAGAATTATTGCCGGCATGTCACTTGGTACTTTAGTCATTGAGGCAGCTGAGAAATCTGGAGCATTGATTACTGCAGAATATGCTATGGAATCTGGTCGCGAAGTCTTTGCTATACCACAAAACATCACTTCTCCTACATCCAAAGGAACAAACAATCTTCTCAAAAACGGTGCAAAACTAGTTACTAGCAGTGAAGACATACTTGAAGGTCTAGATTTGCAAGATATCGAAGTTTATGTTACAAATAAACAAATTTTGGGAGATTCACCACAAGAAAATGCTGTTTTGGCCGTATTAAGTCAAGAACCAAAACATATTGATGAGATTACCAAAGCTAGCAAACTTAGTAGTACTGAGATTAGCGCCACCTTGACAATTATGGAAATGAAAGGTAAAGTCCGCAATCTCGGAAATATGATGTATATCGTGCGTGGATGATAATGTGCTATTATACCTAAATAACAAATTACAAAATCCAAATAACAAATCAAATCCAAAATCTAAATATCAAAAATTTGTAATTTGGATTTTGTAATTTGAAATTTGTTTGTATCTTGTTTCTTGTAACTTACATTTAACTCACAATACTAAAAAGAACGTTTTATGAAATTAGTCATCGTTGAGTCTCCTACCAAAGCCAAAACAATTTCCAAATTTCTAGGATCAGCTTACAAAGTTGAATCTTCTTTTGGACATATCCGTGATTTACCAAAAAGTAAAATGGGTATTGATATTGCTGGTGGTACATTTGAACCAGCTTACGAAGTACCAAAAGACAAGACAGCTCAAGTGACTAAACTAAAAAAATTAGCCAAAGAAGCTACTGAAGTGATATTCGCATCCGATGAGGACCGTGAAGGAGAAGCTATTTCTTGGCACTTGGCTGAAATTTTCAAAATTGATCCAGCCAAAGCCAAACGTATTGTTTTTCATGAAATCACTAAAAGTGCAATTGAAGAAGCTCTAGCCAACCCTCGTCATATTGATCAAAAATTAGTTGATGCCCAACAAGCCCGCCGTATTTTGGATAGAATAGTTGGTTATGAATTATCACCTTTCTTATGGAAAAAAGTTTCCAGAGGTCTCTCAGCTGGACGTGTCCAATCTGTTGCAGTTCGCCTAGTAGTAGAAAGAGAACAAGAAAGAAATGCTTTTGTAGCAGAAGAATATTGGTCACTCGATGCACTATTTCACAAAGGACAAGACTTCTCTAGTAAATTATATAGTATTGATGACAAAAAAATAGACAAACTTGATTTGAAAAAACAAATTCAAATAGATAATATTTTGAAAGATTTGGAAAGTAGCAAATACATTATAAAAGATTTGACTAAAAAAGAAACCAAACGCACTCCTCCACCTCCTTTTACAACTTCAACTTTACAACAACATGCAAGTTACAAAATGGGTTACTCTGCCAAACAAACCATGCGCCTTGCTCAACAACTTTATGAAGGTATCAAAATTGGTAGTGAAGGCCAAGTCGGTCTGATTACTTATATGCGTACTGATTCTCTAAATTTGTCAGAAAAATTTTTGACTGAAACAAAAAGTTTTGTTAGTAAAAATTATGGTGCCAAATATACTTTGGACAGACCTCGTGTTTACAAAAACAAAAGTAAAAATGCCCAAGAAGCCCATGAAGCGATTCGCCCAACCGATCCAAACAAAACTCCAGAATCAATCAGTGCTTATCTAGATCCTCAACAGTTGAAACTATATTCTCTTATTTGGAAACGTGCAGTTGCCACTCAATTAGCCACTGCGACTTTGGACAAAACTACTATAGATGTACAAGCCAAACAATATATGTTTAGAACCAGTGGTCAAACAATAGTCTTTGACGGCTGGCTCAAACTTTATCCAGAACAAACAAAAGAAGAAATGTTGCCTACATTGTCTATTGGAGAAGAAGTTGCTTGCAAAGAACTAAAACCTGAACAACACTTTACTGAACCAAAACCACGCTACTCTGATGCGACTTTGGTCAAAGCTCTAGAAGAATATGGTATTGGCCGTCCATCTACTTATGCTCCAACAATTTCCACAATTGAAAGTCGTGGCTATGTAGAGCGTGATGAAAACAAAAGATTGAAACCATTAGATATTGCGATGCTCGTCAATAGTATTTTGGTTGAACACTTCGATCAAATTGTAGATTACAAATTCACAGCTGGTATGGAAGAAAATCTTGATGAAATAGCCAATGGCACCAAAGACTGGCAACCAATTATCAGTAATTTTTATGTTCCATTTCACAAAAATTTACTAGAAAAAACAGGAAGTCTAACCAAAGAAGAAACCAATGCCATGCGTGAAATTGGTATTGATCCCAAATCAAAAAAACCAATCTATGGACGCATTGGACGCTTCGGACCTTTTGTTCAAAAAGGTAGTAAAGATGATGAAGAAAAACCAACTTTTGCCAAACTAAAATCTAATCAAAGTGTAGAAACAATTACCTTAGCAGAAGCTCTAGAACTATTTCAACTACCACGGACTCTTGGTAAAGATGAAGATGGCGAAGAAATATTAGCCAACATCGGGCGCTTCGGACCTTATATCAAAGTTGGTGCCAAATTTTATTCTACCAAAGATGATGATCCATATACTATCACATTAGAAAAAGCTTTGGAAATAATCAAAGAAAAGAAAGAAGCTGGCGCCAACAAAACAATCAAACTCTTCAAAGACAGTCCAATTCAAGTCCTCAATGGTCGCTATGGCCCGTATATAACAGACACTGAAAAGAAAATAAATGCCAAAATTCCTAAAGATAAAGAACCAAAAGAACTGACACAAGAAGAATGTGAAAAACTAATTGCTGAAGCACCAAGTAAAAAACGCGGAAGTTGGACTAAGAAAAAAAATTAATATCAAAAAAATCAAAAAAATAATATAATTTTTTCTATATAGATTTTTAAGAAATCAAAATCTCTTTTAATACAAAAAAATCTATTTAAAAAAGATTCCAAACCAAGTCCACATAATGACGCTGGTGTTTTTTAATCCTTCAAGATTGCCCAAATACCCCCTCTTGTGTATACTATAGACATCCTGAATTAAGCTCAGAATTAATTTATCAACATGATCAACAAAACCAAACAAGAACTCCAAGCTCGTCTCAAAAAAATCCAAGAAAGCCTCGGCAAAACCAAAGATATTGAATTAAAAAAACTTTCCGAATTCGGCGACGAGGTCTTCGCTGCTTTTGAGCGCGCCATGAATACTCTCGATGCCAAGACCAATGTCTTAACCGAGCTAAAAGCTCAACGAGAAAAACTAAAACAATGGAAAATAAGTTCACTCAAGAGTATTTTTCCTATCAATCTTCGTTATTTGATTAGTATGCCATTTATCTATGGTATGTTTGTTCCAGCACTATTTTTCCATATTTGTATGGAAATTTATCATCAAATAGCTTTTAGATTCTATAGTATTCCACGTGTTAAAGCTAGAGATTATTTCATTTACGATCGACAATTACTTCCCTACCTCAACTGGTTAGAAAAATTCAATTGTGTCTATTGTAGTTACTTCAACAATCTTCTTCGCTATGCTACTGAGATTGCTGGACGTACAGAGCGCTACTGGTGCCCAATCAAATATGCCAATAGAATAAGAAAAACACATAGTCAATACAATAAATTTGTTGATTATCTCGATGCCCAAAATTTCCACGACAAATGGGAAAACTTGAGAGATTTTTCTGATATCAAAGAAACTGAGAAAAAAACTTGTGATTTTATTGAAAAGAAAAAAGATACCATTGCCTAAAATAAAGGTTTTTGTTATATTAGATAAAGGAGATTAGTGTAAAATAAACAAATTTAATATATATATGCCTCACAGAAATCAGACAATCAACGGTCTTATCAAAAAAATAGAATCCTATGACAAAAAGGCTGATTTTGATATGATTCGTCTTGCCTTTGATTTCGCCAATGAAGCCCACAAAGGACAAACAAGACGCTCTGGAGAGCCATATATCACCCATCCTTTGGCAGCAGCCTATATCTTGGCAAATATGTCCATTGATCCTGTTATCATCGTAGCTACCCTATTACACGACGTTCCAGAGGATACAAGTAGAACATTGGAAGACATCAAAGAAAATTTTGGCGAAGAAATATATACTTTGGTCAAAGGTATTACCAAATTGGGAAAACTAAAATATCGTGGTGTCGAAAGATATATTGAAAACTTACGCAAAATGTTTATAGCTATGGCTGAAGATGTCCGTGTGATGATTATGAAATTTGCTGACAGAATTCACAATCTGACAACTCTTGATGCCTTACCACCACAAAAAAGATATCGTATTGCCTTAGAGAGTCTAGAAATATATGCTCCTATTGCCAATCGTCTAGGTATGGATGAGATGAAAGGAGAACTTGAAGATTTGTCTTTCAAATTCGTCTATCCAAAAGAATACGAACGAGTCAAAAAAATGCGTGATGAAAAATTACAAGGAAAAGAAAAATACTTCAAACACATTATTGATATTACCAAAAAAGAATTAGACAAATCCAATATCTCAGTTATTTCTATTCATGGTAGAAATAAAAAATTATACAGTCTTTACAAAAAACTACTCAACAAAAACAACGAAATAGCTAGAATTTATGATATAGTCGCGATTCGTATTATTGTGGACAATATTGCCAAATGTTATGCAACTCTAGGAATTTTGCACAGTATCTGGAAACCAATCAAAGGACGAATCAAAGACTATATTGCTCAACCAAAACCAAATGGTTATCAATCTTTGCATACCACAGTATTTGCTGAAAATGGTGAGCCTGTCGAATTCCAAATTCGTACTTTGGAAATGAACGAAGACGCTGAATATGGTATTGCAGCTCACTGGCACTATGACGAAAACGGTAGCAGAAGACCAAACAAAGAAATAAAATGGGTTCAAGAACTTGCCCAAATTCAAAAAGATATTTTGAACAAATTATCTGATTTAGAAGAAATGAAAGTAGATTTTTTACAAACCAGAATTTTTGTACTTACCCCAAAAGGTGATGTGATAGATTTGCCAGAAGGAGCTACGCCTGTGGATTTTGCTTTTCATATTCACTCAGATATTGGTAACAAATGTATAGGATCACGTGTCAATGAAAAAATGGTTAGTCTAGACACAGAACTTAGAAATGGTGATATCGTAGAAATTACTATTGACAAAAACCGCAAAGGACCAAGTATTGATTGGCTCAAATTTGTCAAAACTCATACAGCAAAAGAGCATATCCTAAATTATACCAGACCAAAAAGTAGTATTGCCAAATTCTTCAATATTTTGCCGAAGAAGGGAGAGAAATAAATATTGAGTTAACAAACAACTAAATATCAAAAAAACATATTCTAAAAAAGAATATGTTTTTAATTTTTAGATATTAGAATCTACAGTTATACCAAAATTATCTTTAATCTTTTGTCTGATACTTTCAGATCTATTTTTTACAATTACTAAGTCTTCCTTACTTAAGACAGATATTTTTTCTGTTTTATTAAACTCTTTGAAAGAATAGTATTGTAACTCCGTTTTTATACCTCTACTTTCAGAAATTAATTTACCAGTAGGAAGTTGTTCATCTTCTACTGCTTTAACTTTAGCGATGTATTCTGCTTTTTTAAAATTCTCATTCTTTTTATTTACTTCAAAATCCTGACCATTTTCATCTTGCAAAGTTTCACTTTTTTTAAAAACACCAAATTTAACACTATTAAGAGTATCCAAAACTTTTGACAATTTTATTTTTTCATTTGGTAAATCAGCGATTTTTGCTTCAATTTCTTTGTATCTAGGTATAGAGCTATCTATAAAAGATTCTATCTTATCCAATTCTTTCAACAATTCAACCTTTTTTTGTTCTGATTCTAATTTTTGTTTTTCTGCCCTGTCACGTTCATACTTAGCGTCTTCCTCAGCCTTTTTGGCTTTTTCAGCTTCATATTTTTTGATTGCTTCTTCAGATAATTTTTTTGATTCAACCTTTTTTTTCAAATTATTGATACGTAAATCTATACTAGAATGTAATTCTTTAATTTTTGTATATGATATTTGTGTCTCTGCATCAAGTGGTTTTTTTATTTGGTTAAGAATTTTTTCAATAAAAGTTTTTTGATTCTCTTTCGTTTGGATATTTTTTTCCATTTCCGCAATAGTAACGTCTGTTTGTGAATCTAATAATGAAGAAGTTTCTACTATATCCACTATTTCATCTTTACTAGATAACAATATTTCTTTGTTGTGTGCATGTCGTGCATTTTCTTCAGCTTCAAATTGTCTTTGTTGCGCTTCAACCTCCTCTTTCTTCCTTTTTGATTCAGCTTCCTGTTGTTCTTGTTTTTTAAATTCAACTTCTTTTTCTTGCGCTGCTTGGTAGTCCAGTTTTAATTTAATCTCAAGACCAAAATTTCTTATGTAGGAAGGAGACTCTTTATGCTTCTTTAGTATGTCATCTATTTCACTTAATGTATCACCTGCTGAACGGTAGTCTGAATCTTTAACTACATACTGAGGATAGCTTTCGGGAAAATGGCCGTTTCTATCTACTAATTGAATTGTATATCCTACATTTTTTCTTAGTTCATTTATTTTTTGAAAAAATTCTTTGATTTTATTTTCATCAACAATTTTACCTGTGTACAGATCAGCTCTTGTTTGAGAAAGAGATTCTTGTTCTCGTAACAAGTCACCATTTTCTATTTTTTGTATTACGTCGCTGACCAATTTTTCTTTTTTTTGTATAAACTCTCGAGAATAAATTAGATCACCTTTATTTTTAGTAATCTGCGCGACTTGTTCAATATCCAGATTATTCACTATTTCCTGCATCACTTCTGGTGACAAATTGCGTATCATTTTGTAATCCAAACTTTTTGATTGAGGATTAATTTTTTGTGCTAATTCTTTTGTGAGCGATTTCAAATCAACTCCATTACTCTCGTCAAGAAGAGTTTTTTCTACTAGTTCATCGCCCAAATATTTTTTTAGTATATTCTGTTTTTCTTTTTCTTCAGACTCTAAGATACTCTCTAATTCAGTCTGTAATTCCACGCCTTTTTCGGCGGTATACGTGTCTAATTCTGTTTGGCGTTTTATTTTGATTTTTGACATCACATTATCATACAATTTTTGATTTGCTTTGACGGTCTCTGCTTTTACAAGATCAGCCTTTAGTCCATCTGATTCAACAAAATCTTGTGATAGAGCATCTATTTTTTTAGTAATTCTTGTTTTTTCTTCTGCGTATTTTTGAAGTAACACCTGCATCTCCTGTTTACCTTCAGGTGGTAGTTTTTTTATCGTTGATTCAATATCACTACTCAGCTCTTTGAGTTGCGCATCTATTGTCCCATTTTTGTCTAATGACGACACACTCTCAATGACTAAATTGATATCAAGTCCACTTTTCTTTAAACTAGTCAAATATGCTGTTTTATCTTTTTTCTCTTTTTCTCGCGCTTCTTTCCCTTCTTTTCTTTTTGATAATTCTCCCTGAGCTTTTGTACCGACAGTATCTACATTCCTTATAGTTGCTTCACGTTTTTGTGTTTCTTGTTGAGATTCTTTTAGTTTTTCTTTGAGAGATGTTACATCATCTGTTTCTTCTAATTCAAATTCTTTCATCAAATCTTCTGCAGCAGTCACTTCAAGTTTCAACTTATTCAATTCTTCTGTATACTTCTCAAGAGCAGTTTGCAATGTTGTTTTTGCTTCTCCGAGTTCCTGTAAAAAAATTGATATTTCTTCTTCAGAAATTTCAAGAGAAATTGCTTCGTTTTGGAGTGTCTCAAAAGTTTTCATTGCATTTTCAGAAAGCGAAGATACAAGCTCAATGGCATGAAATTCTGATTGTGCGAGTTGTTCGGTATCAAGAGAAGGTTTTTCAGTTGTTGTCTTTTCCCCTTCTATCACCGGTTTTTCTATTTCTTGTTCTAATGGAGGTATATTTTTTTCTGGTGTCCCTGACATACAATTAAAATTAAAAATTACTAATATCCCCCTTAAGTTTGACTATTTTTTTATTTTTTATAATTGCACGCATTTTACCAACAATAGATTTTTGTTGTGTTTTGAAATCTTTTATGGCTTTTGCAAATTTCTTATTTGCATCAGCAAATTTTTTGTCTAATGTTTTATCTTTACTTGGCATATTTTTTATAAAATAAATAAAAAAAGATTAGCTCAATTCACTAATCAACCTCTTCAACTCTTCCATCGAATCAAAACTAATTATTATTTTTCCTTTTTTAGCACTACCAGAAATTGTAACTTTTGATCCCAATTTTTCTTCCAATATTTTTTCTTGAGCAGATATATTTGGATCTTTTGAATTATTATTTTTTTTACTGGCCACCAAACTTTCGACATCACGCACACTCATCTTTTGTCCCATCATACTTTGAAACATATCAATTTGTTCTTTTTCAGTCTTGAGACTAAGCAAAGCCCTAGCTTTGCCAGCACTAAAATCTCCCTTGATAAGAGCCTTCTGAATGACTTCTGGTAAATCTAAAAGTCTGATAGTATTGGCAAGGGCTGGACGACTTTTGCCAAGTTGTTCGGCGGCTTGTTCTTGAGTAAGATTGAATTCCTCGAGTAAACGAGAATAAGCATAAGCTTCTTCAATAGGATTCAAATCATGTCTTTGAATATTTTCAATGAGAGCCAATTCCAATTTTTCTTGTTGGGTAGCTGTACGTATCAAAGCTGGAACAGTAGAAAGACCAGCCAAACCAGCCGCTCGCAAACGTCTTTCACCAGCAATAAGCTCATAACCACCTTCAGATCTCTCGGTCATTACCAAAGGTTGCATAATGCCATGTTTCTTGATAGACATTACCAAACTTTGTAATTCTTCTTCATTGAATTCTTTTCTTGGTTGTTCTGGATTAGGAACAACATCTGAAATATTTATTTGCCAGACCCTATCTGGACCATTAATAATACCAGTTTCTTTGCGAATGATATTGAAAACTTTTTTTTGTTGAGGAATAAGTGAATTGAGACCTTTACCAAGAGCCATACATTATAATAGTTAAAATTTGTAAAAAATGTTTTGTTTAAAAAATTACAACTCTCAAATTACATTTTTTGTATATTGTGATTTGTTTGGAATTTGTTTATTTATAATTGTATATTTAGTTTGAGTGTTTTTCAATAATTTCTCTAGCTAATCTTTCATAAGATTTTGCACCTTTGCCATGTGGTTCATAATGCAAAATAGATTTTCCAAAACTTGGAGCTTCAGCCAATCTCACAGTACGTGGAATAACAGATCGGAAAATATTGTTTGGGAAATATTTGTAAAGTTCATTCATGATTTCAGTGGATAATTTGGTACGTTTGTCAAACATAGTTAATACTGCTCCCAAAATACCCAAATCTGGATGAAGATTTGTTTTTACCAATTCAACTGTTTTCAAAAGTTGTCCAAGACCTTCCAAAGCATAATATTCTGCTTGAACAGGAATAAGTAATTCATGAGCAGCAACAAGACCATTGATAGTGAGAAGCCCAAGAGATGGTGGACAATCTATAATAATATAATCATAAGCATGACTTACTTCTGATAATAAATCTCGTAATTGAAATTCTCTATTTTCTACATCAACTAATTCTATAGACGCACCAGCCAAATTCTGTGTAGCTGGAGCAACACGCAAACCATCGTGAGCAGTATTATAAATAATATCATGAATTCTCTTTTGTTTGGCCAAAGCTTCATAAATACCAGCTCCAACATTGTCTCTATCAATACCCAGTCCACTAGTAGCATTACCCTGTGGATCCAAATCAACAAGTAACACAAACTTCCCCATTTCAGACAAAAAAGCAGCTAAATTGATAGCTGTAGTGGTCTTACCTACTCCACCCTTTTGATTGACAACTGCAATAATTTTTGACATATTTTTTTATAATCCTAAGCCAACGAAACAAGGCAAAAGATAAATTATCTTCTAAAAAATTTAATATAAATCTAACTAATTATAAGTATACCAAATATTGACAAAAATCACAATAATCTATATAATTCTTGCATTGTTAAATATGCCCGAATGGCGCCCGTAAAGTAGAGACTACCGTCTCACTTTTGGGCTCACGGATTAAAGGCAAAAAATTTATCATAAATTTTTACTAAGGGCATCAAGCAGTGAGCTACGAAGTAAGCCCTACTGCTTGACGGAATTGTTAAATTTATATAATTATGCACTACGTTTACATTTTAAAAATGTCTAACGGAAAATTATACACAGGAAGATCAGATGATTTAAAAAGACGTATCATTGAACATAATAGTGGAAAAGTAAAATCTACAAAAAATAATAGACCTTTAAAATTGATTTATTACGAAGCATTTATAGCAAAAGAAGATTCAATTAGAAGAGAAATGTATTTGAAAACAAGTACAGGAAAAAGAATGCTAAAATTACTTCTTAAAAAATCAAACAACTAAATATGCCCGAATGGCGGAATTGGTAGACGCGCACGACTCAAAATCGTGTTCCTTCGGGAGTGAGAGTTCGATTCTCTCTTCGGGCACAAATAGATAAATAATAAATGTGAGAGTTCTTGCCATGAAGTGAGACGGAGTCTCTACTTCTGTGGCGATTCTCTCTTCGGGCACACAATTTAGTCAAAAGTCTAAAAGTCCATAAAGCCAAAGGTCTCTAAACCAAATGACTTTATAAACTTTTAACTTTATAGACTTTTGACTTTACTGTTCGCATTGAACAAAACAAACTTTTAACTTAAATGTCCAAATACTACGACATACTTATTACCCTAATACTTTTTATAACTGCTTACCCTGCAGTCATTTTTTTATACAGTATTTACAAACGACCAAACAGTTGGGAAGCAAAACACAAAAAAATAACTCTAGCATTATCTATAATTCTTTTGTTTGGAACAGCTATAATTCTCTGGGGAAGTTTCGTAGAACCAAAAATAATTGTTATAAACAGACAAGAAATAGATCTAGCCAAAATTGATAAACCAATAAAAATTGCTTTTATTTCAGATCTACACGTTGGTCCTTACAAAAAAGCAGACTGGGTAAAAAAAGTTGTCAAAAAAATTTTGGATTTGAAACCTGATATTGTACTTATTGGTGGAGACAATTTGTATAATAGTGACTACAATCCAGAAGAGCTAAATTACCTCACTCCTTTGGCAGAACTTGCCAAACAAATTCCTACTTATGATGTAAATGGCAATCATGAACATGGAATTGGTGATGGTAAAAGCTGGAACAAAAACCGTATTTACAATGCAGATTGGAGTGTAGAAATACAAACTACCATGAAAAAATTAGGTATTCATTATTTAGTCAATGATTTGAATATAATCACTGTCAATAATCAAAGCTTTTATCTCTTTGGTGGAGATTGCGTACTAGCTAATAAACTTGATTTGAGTATCCTAGATACCAGAACAGAAGACTTAGCTACAATTGCTCTTATCCACAATCCCCTATTTTTATTTATAGGAAATTATCCAAATATAGATTTGACATTGTCCGGACATACACATGGTGGACAAATACGACTACCTTTTTTTGGACCAATCGGAAGAATTGATGATCTTATTCCAACAAATTTTTATGAGGGTTTACACAACTTATCAAATGGAAACAAAATATTTGTAACAAGTGGCGTTGGTGAAAGTGGACCAAGAGCGAGATTATTTGATCCACCGGAAATTGTGTTGATAACGGTTGACTAGATTATTAAGTTTTAATAATCTGCAAAGATTTTAATTCAAAAATTTTAAATTTTAAAACAATTTTTTAATGATTTAATTTTAAATTGTTTAAAATAGGTGTTTTTCAAAATTTTTAAATTATAAAATTGTTTCAAAATTTAAAATTACTAAATTCAAAATTAAAAACCTTGTTTAACTAATTAAACAAGGTTTTTGTTAAATACATTTTTAACTAAATCAAAAAATGCCTCTAATCGTTCCTCCAGCAAAAAGAGTAATCAAAGTTACAATAGTCGCTGACACACAAACTCCAGCCAAAATAAGAGGCCAAGATTTCTTAAATGGAATATTGAAAATAAAAGCAACAAGAGCTCCTGACCAACTACCAGTAAGAGGTAAAGGAATGCTGATAAAAATTACCAAACCCAAAGCACCATACTTAGCATATTTACCAGAAAAAGCTTTTTCAGCTTGTTTTAATCTTGTAGTAAACATTTTACCAAACACTTTTGATTTTATTAGAAAATCATGCAATTGTGGCATCACCCAAAGCAAGAATAAAGCTGGCAAAAAACATCCTACTACTGAAATAAGCCACACCTTCCAAATAGCCAAATGATAAACTTCAATACCAATCGGAATAGAAGCGCGCAATTCAGTGACAGGTATCATCGACAAAAAAAACACTGCCCAATGTGGGTCAAAATTAGCAAACAATTGAACAATAGAAGAAACCATAATTATTTTTTTACCAAGTATAATTTGCAAAAACCCATTCTGCTACTTTTTTGGCTTCAGTAAAACGAAACTCATGTTCTGTAGCACCAAGTATAACTATATCAATCACATGACCTTCGTCGTTTTTGATAGCTACTGTAAAATTATACAACGAATCGTCAATAAAACCAGTTTTTCCACCGATTATAGATAATGAATTTGGTATCCAACCAAGCAACAACCAATCAGTATTCCACATATGAATTTCTTTTTTCCTTTCTTTTGAATACAAAGTTACTTCTCGCAAATTCAATGTGTCTTTTATTTTGTCATATGTCAAAGCTTCATCTAACAAAATAACTACATCAGATGCTGTAGAAATATTATTAGCATCAAGTCCGGTTGATTCTACAAAATTAGTATCAGACATTCCCAGCTCTTTGGCTTTTTCATTCATACGAGCCACAAAATTTTCTCGTGATAAACCACTAGCATCTACCAAAGTCAAAATAGCTTTGTTGGAAGAAGCTACCAAAGTTGCTTTCCATAATTCATCCAAAGTGAAAGTATCACCAGCATAAATATTTGTGCCACTAACTTTGTCTACAGAAACAGTGGTAGTAGATGTCCAATCCAAATTTCTTTCCAACAAAACTAAAACACTCATCAATTTAGTGATACTTGCCAAAGCATGTTTGTCATAACTATTTTTACCAAACAACATTATAGAACTATCTTTGTCTTTTACCAAAATATTACTAGCTGTAAATTCATCTGGGCTCAAAGGAGTTGAAGATGCAATCAATTTTGGTGTAATAATTTTGTTTTTAGAAAAATCAATATCACCACCATCTTCCAACACTAAGCCGTTTCCTTCTTTTGTAACATTGACTTGTGTGTTATCAGACAAAAAAATATTCAAATACATTTTTCTTTCATTATCAAATTTGTTGTAAAAAAATTCAGTAGAAAAAACTAACAACAACAAAAATATTGTGAGCAAATTACGCCACAAATTTGGAAAATTGTCTGAAAATTTTGTTTTTTCGGTAAAATTAATCATCTAAGTCTGTTTCTTTATTATTGGCTAATAAATTATTATTGTGCAAAGATTCATAATCAGGTAAATCTACAATACTACCAAGTCCCAAGAAACGCAAGGCATCGATAGATAATTCATAAACTGGCAAAATATGTTCCTCATCTTCAAACTCGTTTACCAAACCACGAATCATCAAATTTCGCAAAATCACTGCGCAATTCACTCCACGAATATTTTCTATTTCAGCTCTAGTAATCGGTCCACGATAAGCTACTACTGTCAAAGTTTCCAATTGGGCTTTGGTCAAATCTTCTTTGAATTCAGTCTTAGTAAATTTTTCTACAAATTCAGTATTTTCAGGATTACTGACCAACTGAACATTGTCTCCTATTCTAATCAAATGAATACCAGAAATAGCAGTATATTTATTTTCTAGAGAATTTAGAGCTTCTTCTACTTTTGTTTTTTCAACATCCAAAGATTTGGCAATTTTAACAACAACCAATGGTTTGGATGCTACAAAGAGTATTGATTCGATTACTGATACTATATCCATATATGTATAATTTTAGATTTCTTCTTTAATTCAAAATCTACAAGTACATAGTAAATAGACAATAGTAAATAGTAATCCTACTAAGATGTAATCTATTTACTATTTACTATTTACTAAAATATTTTAATTTTGTTTATTTTGTTTATAAAACAGTTTCTATAAAACTACACTCAAACTCTTGACAATTCAATATCCCCAAACGACTCATCTTGTTTCAAGATCACACTATTTTGTTTGATAAGCTCAAGTATAGCTAAAAAGGAAACAATCACTTCTGTACGAGAACTAACATCAGAGAGAATATCACGAAAATTCACATGTTTATATTTCTTGAGCATTGCTCGCATTTTGTCTATCTTTTCTTTGATAGTAATAGTCTTATCTATATAGGTATTTGGCAAAGCTTTGACAGGTTCCAATCTCTTGAGCAATTGTACCATAGATTGTGATAACAATTCTAGTGTGAAATTGTGAGGTTGAGTGATCTCAGTGGCACGCACTATTTCTTCTATATGTCCATAAGAAATTCGACTTTTATCCAACCAGATATTGTGCAAATTTTTACTAGCATCCACAAAACGACGATACAGACGCAATTGCTCATCAAGATCCACTCCACTTTCTTCATCAGTATTTAGCTGAGGCAACAATGTACGAGATTTCATTAGTAATAGTCTAGCAGCAATCACAAGAAAATCAGACAACTCTTCTGCTTCAATTTCTTCCAAAGTGTCTAAATAATTCAAAAATGGTTCAGTCACGGCCGAAATAGACAACTTACTTATTTCCATTTTCTTTTCATCAATCAGAGACAAGAGTAAATCTAGTGGCCCAGAAAATTCTTTGGATTGTATTTGTAAATTATTTTTCATAAACTCCAGATTTTAAATTTTTTTTTATCTTGAACAAATCAGCTAAGATATAGAAACTGTGTTTATACAAAGAAACACCACCTTTTTTCTTTAGTAAATTTTTATCAATAGAAACTGTTAATTCACAAATAGAATACTTAGAAATATTGGCTATAATAAAAAGCTCAATATCAAACACCCAACGAAAAGTCGTAACTCTTGAAAAAATAGCTTGAAAAATTTCAGTCCTAAAAAATTTGAAACCACATTGTGTATCCTGAAAATTTGAAATTTCCTTTGGCACAAAAAGTCTGAACACCTTCTTCATTATAGATCTATAGAAACTATACTGTTTTTCTTCATTTTCTTTTCTACTGCCTACTACAATATCATATTTTGACAAACTTGTCTGCACTTCTGTTAATTTGAATAAACCATAAGGTAATTCCACATCAGTAAAACCCACAAAATTGTTTTCTTCATTCAAAAACTTACTAGCATATTTTATCGCATAACCTTTTCCCTTATTGATTTCATAACCACAAACAGTGATTGGCAAAGTTTCATTTTGAATTTTGAAATTTTGTAATAATTCTTGTGTTTTATCTGTACTACCGTCATTGACAAATATTATTTGACCCAAGACATCGAAATTTTTTACAAAATCAACAACTTTTGTAAAAGTGTTTTGTAATACTTCAGCACCATTGTAAACAGGAATTATTAAAGCAATTTTATCCATAGTCAAAATTAACGAAAAATAAAAATCTATTCTGTGGTCAACAAATACTTTTCAGTTTTATCATCCCATCCCAAAAAAACTTCACCGGATTTTAATTTGTAATTTTCATTTTTATCCAAAAAAATAATTTTTTCTTCTGAAATATGTGAAATCACATCAAAAACTCCAATCATATGAGCATAATTATTATTGAATGGTCTGTACCACTGTACAATAACTTTATTTGGTTGTATTTCACGAAGTGTAATAGAAATTTGATATAAAGCACGACCAGTCTGATATACATATTTATATTCTTTTTTAACAGTTTCAAACATTATTATATTTTGAAAAAAAGAAGTAACTATCAAAAACACAAACAAAATATAAGCAAATTTCTTTTTTTTCACATCTTTGTACAATTCAGCAATAATAGTACAAACAAAGATAATCATACCGATACGTACAGTATACATATACCTAGAAGGTAATAATTCCCACCAGACTGCTGTTTTGAAAAATATAACAGGCAAAATTGTCATCACTGACCAAAATAATCCAATATACATTATTTTATTATTTCTAAATTTATAAATACTATAAGCAAAAACAAAAAAAGCAATTAGCAAACAAACAACTGCATTCTGTGCAGAAATTATATTTTTCAACGGAACAAATGTATCAAGTAAAATGATTGGCAATCTAATAAGATTACCAGCACTAAACTTCCAAACATCTTGTGTAACCCAAACACTGCCTCTCTGCCACAAATATTGTTGTACAACATAGACGATTGAGATAGTAGCTGTAGCTAACCAATACAAAATATTTTTCAAATAAAAAAAACTTTTTTTCTCCTTTAGCAAATAAGGTATTGCAATGAAAAAGAGTATGGCCGGCAAAACAACTGACACCTCTTTTGTGGCCAAAGCCAAAACCAAAGTCACAAAAGAAAGTAGAAACCACCACACAGCTCTGGATGTTTTTTTGTAGGCTGACAAAAGTGCAAAAGTAGAAATTATCATAAACAAAGCTGCAATACTATGCATATTGGCCCCAATCCAAATCAGCGGTTCATAAGCACCACCTACTAGTGCACAAAGGACTACTGCCATAAAACCAACAAGCGAAGACTTAGTTATTTTGGAAACCAACAAACCTACAAAAAAAGCCGTAAGAACACTAATCAAAATACCAAACAAAAAATACCAGCCAGCTTTGAAACCAAATACCACACTCATAACAGCATAAAAAACATTTAGTACTGGAGAATAAAAAGTAGACATATGAGCTGTAAGAGCCGAAAGCTCACCATTGGCAATTCTTGTCCCATGCCACATCCAAGTAAAATCATCAGAAAAGAAAAAACCATATTTCATTGTCCAACCAAACAAAACAAATGAAATTACTAAAGATACCAAAGAATAAGAAAGCTTCGTTTGTTCCTTGATAAATTTATAAAATGATAAAATCTTCATAATTAATTTCTAATACGAACCAAATCAATTTTTTAGATCAAAAACCACAAACTCACTATTTTCAAAAACTTTGCTAAAATATTTTTCATCTGTAAAGACACTTTTGTAAAAATCAATTGTCTCATCCTTTGCACCATGTGGAAAATCATCTATATGTAAATAAATTCTGTATTTATCTGAATCTTTTTCTTGTCTAAAAAAAACAAAACGATCAATAGGTCCAAAATTAATTTCTCTAGCCTCTTTATAGAATTTAGCAGAATCACTTTCTCGTGCCAAAGATTCCAAAAGATATTTCTTTTCTACAAAACGAGTTGCCGGATGATTGTTGTGTTGATTGAAATAAACATAGACATTCAAAGGAACAAAAGCATGTATCTCCCCCACACCAGGCTCAACTATTTTTGAACCAGGAAATACTTTGTTGTCTTCTTGTAAAAATTTTATTAGTTGAACTACAGGTGTACGTAATGACCGAGATTCAATTCTTCGTGCTTGTACTACAGGATCATCAACAAAATTACCAAATATCATATTCACTGACAAAAATATCAAACCAACAGTTCCTGCGACAATACACCAATCAATGTTTTTATATTTTCCCACCAAATATTTATACAATTGTTCTATACCAAAAGCTAAGGCAAAAGCCAAAATAGCACAATGATAAAAATCAAAAGCCTTAAACTCTTGGATAGGTGCAGAGAAAAATAATACTGTAAGCCAACCCATCACCTGCCAAACATAGCCAGCTAAAAAAAGAAACAACAAAGATCTTATGTAAATATTTTTCCTATACAAAATAAGAACAATAAATCCTGCTAGTAATAATAATCCTTTCCAACTAAATAATTGGAACATTGAAACATATAGTGATAATCCTTTCATGGACATTAAAATTGTAGACCAATTTTCTGTACCATTTTTATGATAAATATAAATCAATGGACCAAGAAATGGCATGGCAACCAAAAGTGTAACTACAGCCAAAACAATCAATCTACTATAAAATTTCCATTGTTCTTTTTTGTGAACAAAAAGACCAGAACAAGCAATAGCAATAGCACCAAAAATCAACCACAGATAATAAGTCATGAATATTATTCCACCACTTATAGCATAAACAAAAAATCTTTTTTTACTCCAAATATTATGATGCAAATCATTGAGCAAAAATCCAATCCACATCACACTACTAGCTGCCATCAATACTTCATACGGTTTCAAAATAAAAGCGTCCCAATCTACAAAGACAAAAATCAATAAGGGAACCAACATCCACGCAATCTGCCCTGGTACAATATTCATCTTTTCGTAATATGGTTTGGCGTATTTCCAATACCAAGCTTGAATAAGATAAACAAAAGTAGGAAAAAATAAAAAAGTTGTTGCCACACTAACTTTGTCAATAAGCACGCCATTCCAGTTGAAAATTCTACCTGGTATAGCAAATATCCAAAAAAATAAAGGTGGATACCAAGGAACCAAATTAGGAAAAGCAAAATCCGAAAAAAAACTACCATGTGCAAACATTTCAAACATGGCAGCAATAGTAACTTCATCACCACGTAAACCCCAAAAAGAAAGACCTAAATTATTGACCAGAAGTAAATAAGAAATACAAACCAATATTCCAGTCACAGCCAAAAAAATCAAAGGATGCCATTTCTTCCAAAGTGATAAAAGACCAAACCCAAAAAATAAAACAAGACAAAGCTTAATCATAAGTATGAGCTGAATATCATGAAAAGATAGGATATTTAAACCCATAGGTAATGACTAAAACTTATAAATAAAAATTATTTTACACTCTTCTTGATTTCAATACTAAGCTCTTTCAATTGTTCAGGAGTAGCTTCCGAAGGACTACCGACCATTGGTTCTTCAGCACGTTGATTTTTTGGAAATGGCACTACAGTACGAATATTTTTTTCTCCAAGAAGAAGCATAGTCATACGTTCAATACCAGGAGCAAAACCACAGTGTGGAGGTACACCATAAGAAAAAGCTTGGATCATGTGTCCAAATTTTTTGTCCACCACTTCATGACCATAACCAGCAATCTCAAAAGCTTTGTACATAATCTCTGGATTGGTATTTCGTACACTACCAGAAGAAAGCTCAAGACCATTGGCAATAATATCGTATTGTTCGGCGATAATATCTAGTGGGTCTGTATTTTGCAAAGCTTCCATACCACCTTGTGGCATAGAAAATGGATTGTGACCAAAATCAATCTTGCCACTATCTGGATCTTTTTCATACATTGGAAAGTCTACGATCCAAGCCCAAGCAATAATATTGTCGTCTATCAATTTCAATTTTTCAGCTGACAAAGCACGCACTGGACCAAGAGCTTTGGCAGAAGTCTCGAAGTCATCAGCAGCAAAAAATACTATACAATTTTCTGTAATATTCAAAATATTTTTCAATTCAATTAGCTTTTCTTCATTGAAAAACTTGGTTATTCCACCATCAAATTTGTTATCAACATATTTCATCCAAGCCAAACCTTTGGCATGAGCACGCTTAGCCAAATCTGTAAATTGTTCGTCAATTTCTTTGCGAGTAAAGATATCACCTTTTGGTACTACAAGAGCACGAATAAATTCAGCATTAGAAAAAACTTGAAAGTCTGATGGCTTGGCCCAGTCTGTAATATTTTTTATTTTTAGTTCATAACGCAAATCTGGTCTATCAGAACCATAAGTTTCGATAGCTTCACGAAATGGAATACGTGGGAAAGGTTTGCTCAAAACTTTTTTGGTTGTCAGATTTTCTGTCAACTCAATAAACAATGGTTCCATCAGTTGGAAAAATTCTTCTTTTTCCATGAAACTCACTTCACAATCAAGTTGATAAAATTCTCCAGGACTACGATCTGCACGAGGATCTTCATCACGCATACATGGAGCCACTTGATAATACCTATCCATACCACCAACCATCAGCAATTGTTTGTATTGTTGTGGAGCTTGTGGCAAAGCATAAAACTTGCCAGGATGAATACGAGATGGCACGAGAAAGTCGCGCGCCCCTTCTGGAGAGCTGACTGTAAGAATTGGAGTAGCAATATCCAAGAAATCACGAGACTCCATAAAATCACGCATGTACTTGACCATCTTTGTTCTAAAAATAAGATTTTGTTTCAATTTTTCACGACGTAATTCTAAAAAACGATATTTGAGACGAAGTTCTTCATCATCTTCACCTTTGTTGGTTTCAAAAATTTCAAAAGGCATTGGTTTAGCTTCACTAAGAATTCTCAAATCAGTAGCAACCAATTCTATTTCACCAGTACTCAATTCTTTGTTGACATTTTTTTCATTTCTAATTTCAATTTTACCAGTAACAGAAATCACATATTCATATTTCAATTTTTCAGCCACAGAAAAATTTGTTATATTGTCTGGATTGAATATAACTTGGGTAATACCATATCTATCACGCAAATCAATAAAAACCAATCCACCCAAATCACGACGACGATGTACCCAGCCAGCCAAAATTACAGTCTCCCCTACATTTGATTTATTTAGTTCCCCGCATTTTTTTGTTCTATATGACATATATGAAAAAGGCTTGAAAAGCTTAAAATGCCAAAAAGGCTTGAAAAGCTTTTTTAACTTAAATTACATAGGTTAGTTTAACAAAAATTAGAGTAGAAATCAAGACTAGCCTTCAAAACAACATCTTCAAAAATAATCCATCAACAATATGTACCACGATTCGCTTGGCAACGATCATTTCATGATCATATTATTCGAAATGAAAAAGAATATAATCAAATATATAAATATGTAGGTATGAATCCGGTGTTATGGAATAGAGATAGGAATAATATATAATAAAAAAATTTGTTAATCAAACACGGTAGGGACAGGTCGCGACCTGTCCCTACAGACGTTGCAGAAAATCTAAATTTAAATATACCCACAACACCCTATTGACAAAAGTACTAAAATATGGTCTACTGAACTTAGATTAGAAAGTGTCTTTTTGTATGTTTTCTATCTTACAACATCCAAAAAATGTGTAGGCAGAAAATTATAAAAATCTAATAACGTCTTGTCTGTGTTGGCCGAATAGTTGAAGTGTGTTTTGCAAAAAAAACATTTGAACATTTCGACCAACGTGTGGAGTGAAAGTTTTTTTGGGAATTATTCCAAAAACATACCACATACAAACAAACCCCTCTTTGAAAGAGGGAGGTGTAGAAGAGAGGTTTCTCGTGAAAAGTAGTTCGTCCCTCTTCATCCTCCTCACTATCATAGTGGGAGGTTGCGATGCAACAACAGGTACAACAGGCAACGATGCTTCGACGTCATGCGACGGCAAGCAGGACAATCCTGCCTGCTATGTCGACGTGACGACGACGGTCGCCGACACACATGTTTCTGCCGACTCGGCAGAGGATGTGTGTGGTGACACGCAACAGACTCAAGAAGAAGAGACAACTCCTCCTAAGGACTACACCGGCATGGTGTGTCCAGGACTCGGAGGGTGTATCCTTGAGCCTCTACCAGATGGAGAAGGATGGAAGTGTGGAGCAGAGCTCTTCTTTGCCCCATCTGCGGTTGAGGATAGTTGCTTCTGAATCAACCTACCACCCTCTCAATGTTCACGCTAGTCTAGACTTCAAAAAAGTCAACACAAGCGCGAACACCCATAGAAAATTTTTACAAAAAAAATTCTCTTAAAACAAAAAATTCCTTTTAAAAGGAATTTTTTGTTTATAAATAAAACTATAACATCAAATTAAGGAATAACAATTATAGCTCCATTATAACGTTTCCAAGGATTTTCAGAAATACTACTACCACCTAAACTAGGATCACATTGATCTTTACCTCTTACAGGATCATTATTATATACTTTTTTAGTATAACAACCCTCAACAGGATTTCCTATAGGATCAGCTTTACCACTACTAATATCCCAATTATACCCCACCACACAACTCCCATTACACCAACCCCAATTATCCAAGACTTGAACAGCGGGTTTGAAGACACAGACTTGACTATCGTCTTTCAGAGTATTTTCAGTTTCACCGATTTTTTTAC
>JBAYUH010000002.1:0-65582 GCA_041675185.1 Candidatus Magasanikiibacteriota bacterium
AAAAAGAAAATTTTGAATTTTATAGTCAAAAGAACTTATTTGATTTTATGCGTCGTTTGTTAGTAAAGAGATTTGAAAGTTCTTTTGGTGCATTTGAAAAAAGTATAGAAAACTTTTTTAGTGTTCATGAAAAAGTCCTGGAGTTTGTAAAAAATTCTGGCGGACAATTTATAATGGATAGAAAACTCATGGACAATATATATAATTTTAATGAAGACGATATTGAAGAGGAATTAAAAAATTATGAAAGCAGATTAGGAGAAAAAAAATATCCTGCCCACTATAAAATATATAATCTTAAAGATTTCAAACATGAAGATAAATTTGTCAAAGATATAGAAAGTGATAAAAAGTTGTTTGCTAAAATAAAAAAAGAACTTGTTGAATTAGATTTATCAGTTGAAGATCCAAAATTTGAAAGTTTGGTAAAAGAAATTCGAAAAGAAATAAAAAAAGAAGCCATTAACAAGCCTGTTCGAAAAGTTATAGTATTTACAGAATATACTGATACTGCCAAATACTTAGAAAACAAACTAGAAGCGCGGTTCCCCGGACGAGTATTGTCAATTGCACAAGGCTTATCAATCGGAAGACGAGAAGAAATATTACGTGATTTTGATGCCAGCATGGAAAAGAAAAGACAAACTAACAAATATGATATTCTTTTGGCAACTGATAAAATTTCTGAAGGTTTTAACTTAAACAGGGCGGGCACAGTATTTAACTACGATATTCCATGGAATCCAACCAGGGTCATCCAACGTGTTGGTCGTATTAATCGTATTGGAAAAAAAGTTTTTGATGAATTACACATTTTTAATTTTTTTCCAACAGAAAAAGGCGCTACATATGTTCGAAGTCGCGAAATAGCTCAACAAAAAATGTTTATGATTCACAATGCCCTAGGTGAAGATTCAAAAATATTTGCTTCTGATGAAGTACCAACTCCGGCTGGATTATTTCAAAAATTATCAACCAATCCTGATGAAATGGAAGAAGAAAGTTTTTACACTCAAACGAGAAAACTTTACTTTGATTTACAGGAAAAATATCCCGAAATAACCGAAAAAATACAAGATGCACCACCAAGAGTAAAAACCGCCAAAAAATACAAAGAGGACAATTTACTAGTCTTTATTAGAAAGTCTGGAAATCTTTATTCCAGAAGTATTAATAATGAAAATAACAAAATTATTGAACATGCAAATTTTGCTGACGTTTTGGAAATGATCAAATGTAAATACGAAGAAAAAAGACAAGATTTATCCGAAACATTTTGGGAGCAATATGTGCAAATTCGTGATCACAATGACAAAGCTAATATACCAACCGGTGAAAATAGTATCGAAAGACAATCTCTAAATGTTTTACAAGGTTTTGATAGTAATCCACCAGCTAATTTCAATCGGTATCGAAAATTTTTATCTACTCTTTTGGAAGATGCGGCAGATTATCAAACTCTATCTAAATATACAATGCGTAGAATTGCCAACCTAGATTTTTCTACTAAAAAAGATAAAGAAATAGAAGCAACTAAAAAAGAACTAGATAATATGATGTTTGAACTTGGTGGAGATAATTATTTAGATGAAATAAAGAAAAAAGGTGATCCACAAAAAGAAGTAATTATTGCGATTGAAAACATAAAATAATATGCCAAAACAGATATTGCAAGACATTATAAACGATTTTTCCTTAGAAAAATTTAATTCTTTTTTTCGTGAAAAATCTGATAAATATAGAGATTTAGATGAAAGACTATCCAAATATGACAAGGATATTTTTTCTAATTCTACCCGTCTAGGTGTCATAGATTTTGGCGGTCGTACCAAAGATGTGGCTGTAATAGCTGTACAAGTAGCAAAAGATTTAACTGAAAGAACTAGTAAAAAAGCCCAATATGATTTTGCCAAAAATTTATTAAAGCAAGAAGATAAATATGAAGCCGGCATATTTATTTTTTATGACACAACTGGTAATTTTCGTTTTTCGTTAATTTATCCACAATACCAAGGTAAAAATAGAGTTTGGAATAATTTTAAAAGATTTACTCATTTTGTAAGCAAAAAATTGACCAATAAAACTTTTATTACACAGATTGGTAATGGTAATTTTGAAAACATAAATACATTGAAAGAATCATTTAGTGTAGAAAAAGTTACTAAGGAATTTTTTGCAAACTATAAAAAACTATTTGATAATTTAACAGCACATTTAAACAGTGATGCCTATTTCGACAATTTCGCTAGAAAAAATGGAATAGATTTAAATATTTTTGCCAAGAAAATTTTGGGTCAAATTGTATTTATTTATTTTTTACAAAAAAGAGGTTGGTTGGGTGCTGAAAAAAATAAGCCAGTCGATACTGGTACTATTACCTTTTTAAGAGATCTTTATAATAAATGTGAATCTGATAACAAAAATTATTTTAATGATGTTTTAGAATATTTATTCTATGATGCTCTAAACAAAAGACCAGAAAAAATAATTGGTTTTTATAGAGAATATTTTGATTGTCAAATTCCATTTTTAAATGGTGGTTTGTTTGAACCGATAAATAATTATAATTGGAAACAAGAATTTTTAAATATTCCAAATAAAATTTTTTCTAACAAGCAAGAAAATGGAATTTTGGATATTTTTGACCAGTACAACTTTACTATAGATGAAAATGACAACAGTGATCAAGAAGTGTCTGTTGACCCTGAGATGCTTGGAAAAGTATTTGAAAATTTATTACCAGAAAATATTCGTAAAGGTCAAGGCGCTTTTTATACACCACGAGAAATAGTTCATTACATGTGTAAAGAAAGTCTTATAAACTATCTTACTAATGAACTTGGTGCAAATGAAAAGACTGTACGTGATTTTTATGAATGGGATACCTCACCCTTAGACCATTCTGATTTAGAAAATGATGAAAAGGCACAGAAAAAAGTGTTTACATATTGGGTTTCTGAATTTGATGAATTAATGCCAAAAATGAAGACAGCGTTGCAAAATATAAAGATTGTGGACCCAGCTTGTGGTTCCGGTGCTTTTCTTATTGGCATGTTGCAAGAAATTTTAATGTTAAGACATAAAATAAGCATGATATTAGATGAAAAATTTTCAGGCTATGAAGTAAAAAAAGACACAATTCAGAATTGTATTTATGGCGTGGATATTGATCCTGGCGCAGTAGATATTGCTAAACTAAGATTATGGCTATCTATTGTGGTAGAACATGATATATCTGAAATAGAACCGCTACCAAATTTAGATTATAAAATAATGCAAGGTAATAGTTTGTTAGAAAATTTGATTATTGGTGATAGTGTTATTTCTCTAAATCTTGATGGTAACAAAAAAATAGATGGCAGGACAAAGGAGATGAAAAATCTTTTTGACACAAACGATCAAAGTAGAATGACTTTATTTACAGATGAAAAAGCAGTTGCATCTTCCGTAGATCAATTAGAAAAACTTCATTCAGTTTTTTTTACTGAGAGCGATCCAGATAAAAAGAAAATTTTAAAAACAAAAATAGACAGCAAAGAAATTGAATTGGTAGAAAATGCTTGTAAAAATGAAATCACCATATTAGACAATAGAATAAAAAAAGATTTTGAAGATAAAAAGAAATTGCAAAAATATACTGAACAAATTTTGAATATTAAAAAAGTTTTAAATCAGTTAAAGAAAGATGGGGTTAGACCTTTTTTTCCATGGCATTTACATTTTAGCGATGTTTTCAAAGAAAAAGGTGGGTTTGATGTGGTAATTGGAAATCCACCATATGGATTTAGGGATGTTTTAACGAATGAAGAGAAAATATATTTTAGAAAAATTGAAAATATCGAATTTAGTAGTGGTGATGTCGCAGAGCTTTTTTGCAAAAAATCCTTTGATAATTTAGTTGTTAAAAGTGGTATTCTATCATTTATAATCCCCAAAAAATGTACCTATGGTGATTCATGGGATGGTTGGCGTGTTAATTATTTCCAAAAATATGATCTTCACTTTATTTTAGATTCTGGCAAAGCATTCGATCGAGTTTTACTAGAACAAACCGCCTTTGGTCTTGCCAAAAGAAACCAAAGTGGCGATATTCAACTGTGTTTTTTAGATAACAAAATGGACAAAATACATTTATTTGCAAGATCATTAAAAGAAAAAATATTTAAATCAAACAATACTATACAAATTTATCTTGAATATTTTCCTCGAAGTATATTTGAAAAAATAGTCGCTAAATCAACACCTGAAACTTTAGTTACTGGAGATTTGGGATTAGGAATTGGTACAGAATTTTTTTCAGATGAAAAAACTGAATATAAATTATTAAAAGGAATAGATATTAGCAGGTGGCAAGTTCGAAGCCATCGCTTCCTAAAAAATAAAGAGAAACTAAATTGGAATAATGCTAAAAGATTTTTGAGAGCGAAAGTGTTGTGCCAAAGACTGATAGCTCACATCGAAAATCCAATCCCCCACATAAAAGTGACTGCTTGCTTCGATTCTGAAGGTATAATCATTACTAACACACTAACTGCTTTCAAACTTGATGCTTCAATAAATGAAAAATTTTGGCTAGGTTATTTAAACTCAAGTTTAGTGAACTGGTTTATATATAATTTTATTTATGGACGCGCAATAAGAGGGATGGATTTTTATAGTTTTTATATCGAACAAATTCCTATACCCAAAATTTCTAAAGACCAACAAACGAGTTTTATTGAAATTGTCGATAAAATTCTCACTATTACCTCAGCCACTAATTATGATCCTAAGAATACACCAATAAAACAAAAAGAATTGGAAAAACAAATTGATGAGCTAGTTTATAAACTCTACAACTTAACAGAAGAAGAAATAAAAACAATTGAAACGTGTTAATAATTTTATGAGTAATTTTTCACCAAAACTTGAAGACGCAACAGACGAGAAATTGATGTACATGATTAACGAATTAGATTTTCGGGTTGTTCCACTTGCTTCTGATGAGTTGACGAGGCGCCATTTGGGAAAATTAAGAGAAAATATTGAAAAATTTAACGAACAATCATCAAAACAGACAAATAAAATGATTCGATTGACCTGGGTAATTGTTTTGTTAACTGTTGTAATGGTTTTTGGCTTAGGTCTACAAATATATTTAGCAATTTATGATTAACAAAATATACTATGCCTAAAAAAGAAGATAATAAAACAATTGGTATTAGAATAAGATTTTGGACTAATGATTTACCCGGTAAAGTTGGGAAAGATCACAAACAAACTCCATGCTGGAGTTGTGGTGTGGTTATTATAGAAGCTAATAGAACAAAAGGTATTTCATCAGATAGTGAGGTATTCCATTATGTTGATGACATTCCAAGAGCTGTTAAAGAAGTAATGAAAAGAGCGAAAATTGCTGTAGTGGAAAATGTGGCTAGTACTGACAGAGCAAAAAAGAGGATAGGAAAATAATAAATACCTCAGTGGATGTCATTAGTGTTTATGAGTTTTTAAAAAAATATAATTTTATTTTTATATTATGCAAAAACAATTTTTAGTAGGTAGATACTATTTCGACACGCTTTTTCGGGATGAAGCTAATAAGTCATTTATTTCTGATTTAACAAAGAAGCCTACTTTTGAAGAAGGTAATATTGGATATGCTTTAGCAAATACATCTTTCGAGAAGGTGGGTGAAAGTAAGGAAAGCTTTTTGAGAGGAACATTCGCTAAATTTAAAATTAAGGATTATTACAAAAAATATCTCAAAAAAGAAAATGGCTTTCAAGAATCCATAACGGATAACAAAGTTGAATCTCAAATTGAATTTTTTCTCCACCATCCGTCCCATCTTATTTTTATTGAAAAATCTTCACAAATAAGAGAAAATATTTTTAAAAATAAATTCATTAAAATTTACGAAAAAAATACCTCAGTCACCAAGCCAAATATGGGTCTTGATTTTTTATTTGATGAAAAAGATGTATATGAAGAAATAAAAAGTTGGGATAGAATAGTTAAAGCTAAATTTAATGATTTACGACCATCTAACCCGCGAATGGATCCACACTTTGAAAAAATTGAGGAATTATTAAAGGAAACAAAAAGTGATCGTTCTAAATTAGAATTTAAAATTGATGATCCAGATAGCACTAATTCCCTCGATTCAGAAAGTGTACTTATTAAACAAGCTCTCGCTTTGTCATCATATGGATATGGGAATGCAAATTTTGATGGGTTTAAAGGTAAAAATACAACTAATATCAAAACAAAAAAGTTTGTTAAATCAGTAAAACTTGATTTTGATTCAGAAACTCCCTTTAGTGTTGTAATAGATTTTATTGAAAAAGACGAAAAAGGAGAAATGTGATATAATACTAGATATGAGTACTAATCTTGAAAAAAAATTTGGGTTTTTCTCAAAGATGTTCCAATTTGGTATTGGTAATATTTTTATTTCCCTTGATTTTTTTGTTGCTTTTTTAGTACTAATACTTTTATTTATTGATAATCACTTTAATTTAAAAATTTTTATTTCGATTGCAGAGGAAAGAAATGCCTATGTTCAGGTTATTTTAAGTGCTTCTTCGATTCTTTTTGCACTCATTACCACTGCATTATCTATTATTTTATCTTTCTCAACTAGTAACTTTATCAAATTTTTAAAGAAAAAAGACATGCTAGATAGCGTACTTTTCCCTTTTTGGTTAGGAAATGCAATTTATCTTTTTACTATAATACTTTCCATTGTATATCTTCTACTAGAGCCGGCGACATGGATAAAAATAATACCATTTTTATTCATGTTTATAATTTTTTTGTTTATATATGCTATTGGTATTACTTTTTCCTTATTACGAACCATAATTCGTATTGGTGAATGGATAGCTCAAAATGATGAAGATTTGGCGTAACGTCTTATTCAGTTCGAACAAAACGATATGGCTACAGGGGACATTCTCCCCTTTAATTCCCCTCTGTCCCCTTCCGCTATATTGACGAACGCCCCCCCCCCCTTCCCCTCTTTAATAAAATGGTAAAAACAAAAGACGAAAAAATAATTTACATCTGATAACAGCCGATATATGATTACGCTCCCCACTAACGTGCGGTCGCTCCATCCATATCCCGTATTCTCGGGACATCATATATCGGCGTACGTTAGCTGAAATAAAATTTTTACACTTTTTGTTTTTTGTGATTGAGTGATTGGCGAGGGCGAGGCTTTTATCTCTTTTATTCCTATCTTCCCTACCAAAAAAGCACTTTCCTTTGCGCGTATCTTGCGCGTATCTTGCGCGAACCGCTGTTTTGTGATATAATACTGGTGTAACTTAAAAAACATATAATATGTTTAATCCTAAATACAAGCACACTAATAAAATTTTACTCGACCTCACTGCTATCGCCGAGGCCAAGGGCATTATTGACCGTGCCAAAATTTTACCACAACAAGAAATAAAACTACGTCGACAAGCCATTATCCGTATGACCCACCACTCTACCGAGATTGAAGGCAATAAATTAAATATGGGGCAGGTGGAAGCACTTTATGCTAAGAAAAAAGTAGATGCGCCAGACAGGGATATTTACGAAGTAAAAAATTATCTCAACGCTTTAAAATTTATTGAAAAAGTTGTAATTGAACATAAACCAATAACTAAAAAAATAATTTTAAAAATACATAAATTAGTCGCTGATAAAACTTTGGCACCGCAATATTGTGGGCATTTCCGCCCAGGACCAATTTATGTGGTTCGTCGACGTTTGGGCATGCCACAAGAAACTCTATACACCGGACCAGAAGCCAAGCGCGTGCCACAGCTTATAACCGAATTTATCGCATGGCTTAAAGAAAGCGAAAAACAAGAAATAAGTCCAGTACTTGTAGCTGCTATTGCTCACATGGAAATCGCCGCTATTCACCCTTTTAACGACGGCAACGGTCGTACAGCTCGCGCTTTAGCCACTTTGATTCTTTACCAGCGTGGATACGATTTTCGTCGATTATTTGCATTGGAAGATTTTTATAATACTGACCGACCATCATATTACAAGGCCATCAACTTGGGTAAAACTTATGATGAACGACGTACAGACATTACATCGTGGTTAGAATATTTCGTAAAAGGATTTAAGAAAGAAATTGATGAGGTAAAAAACAAAGTCTTGCCATTATCTACTCGCAATGTTGACGGGAAAATTAAATCACAAATTTATCTCACTCCAGAACAATTAAAAATTATTGACTTCTTAGATCAAGTTGGAAGAATTGTTGTAAAAGATGTCGAGGACATTTTATCTTGTCCACGCCGATCTGCACAGTTACAATTACAAAAATTAAAGAAAATTAAAATGATTAAAGCGATGGGTAAAGGAAAAACCACCGCCTACATTGCCAACTAATAAAGCAATACAGCTACATATGAACTACAAACACACTCAAATTGGTTACCTGATGCTGGTTGTTACGCTGGCCGTGCTGGTGATTTTCGTAAGATCTCATATCATGTCCGCCTCCGAGGTCCCTTCGGTTGATTCAGGCACAAATTTTGCAGTTACTTCCATAATGACATTAATTCTATTTATTCTTACTTCCTTTGGGTCGCTTCAAGTAATTATTGACGAAAAATATTTACGAATCAAATTTGGCTATGGTATTTATCATAAAAAGTTTTCACTTGATGATATAATGTCTGCCAAAACCGTAAAGAATCATTGGTATTATGGATGGGGAATAAGAAGATGGTTGTGGCCAAAGATGTGGATTTACAATGTTTCTGGTTTTGATGCGGTAGAAATAAAACTGAAAAATGGTAAAACGTACAGGATAGGCACCGATGAACCAAAAAAATTAGAACAAACAATTATTCATTCAATTAAATTATGAAAATTTTTATCGCTTCATTCATCACTATTTTTTTGGCAGAACTTGGTGACAAAACACAAATTGCCACATTATTATTTGCAGCAAACAAAGATCATTCCAAGCTAATAATCTTCCTTGGTGCAGCTTCAGCATTAGTCTTGACCAGTGCGATTGGTGTGCTGCTTGGAAGTACTTTATCTAACTTTATAGATGAAAAAACACTAAAAATTATTGGCGGTGTAGGATTTCTTATTGTAGGTGTCTGGACAATTCTTTCGAAATAAATAAAAACATAATTTATATAATCAATAACTACAGATATATGTTCAAAGAATTCAAAGAATTTGCAATAAAAGGCAACATGATCGACATGGCTGTCGGTATCATTATAGGATCTGCTTTTGGAAAAATCGTAAGCTCTCTCGTGAAAGACATTATTATGCCACCAATTGGAGTATTGTTGGGTGGTATAGACTTCTCCAACTTAGTCGTAACACTCAAACAAGCTACCGAAACAACTGAAGCCGTAACTCTAAACTACGGAATGTTTGTCAACACAATAATTGATTTTTTGATAATTGCTTTTACTATATTTATAGTAGTCAAACAAATTAATAAATTAAAAAAGAAGAAAGAAGAAAAAAAGACAGACAAGACAACCGAAGAAGTACTACTTCTCAGAGAAATTAGAGATCAACTAAAAACAAAATAAAATCACAACAGCTAAATAGCTCAAATCTGTTGGTTCAAGATTGTTCAAAGGCAGATATTCATCCATATTTTGCGTTACTACCTACATACCAACAAACACTTCACAAAACAACAGACACACAAATAAAATAAAAATAAATTATTATATTTTTGTTTTTTATAATTGAGCAATCAAAACGATTTGCTATTGCTAAATTGTCAAAATAGGAATAATATACCTATAGTTAAAGACCTTAATTAACTTAATACGATTATATGAAAACACGAACAAGCATTTTATTATTTTCTTTTGTAGCAGGTATTACTTTATTAGGTGCTGGTTGTACCAACAACACTGATATTGTCATCCCTCCAGAAACAGCAACACAACCAACTGCTATTCAAAACAACCCAACACCACAACCAATAGTTAAACCATACATAAAAGTAATCTACCCAAATGGCAACGAAATATTTAACCCAGGACAAATCGTTACCATAAAATGGGATTCAGATGGCGTTGACAAAATCTATTTAAGTATGGTAAACGGAGGGAAAGAATTTGGACAAATCGCAGAAAACAGTATTGATGCCAGTCTCAAAGAATATACCTGGACAGTACCTGACAATTTCGCAGGAGTAGAGTCTGGATACAAAATATTTATTAGTAATAACTCTGTAAACGAAGATATTCGTGATTCTTCTAACGGAACATTTAGTATTAAATCTGCTCCAGTTGCTGTCCAACCATTCTTAAAATTAACAGCACCGACAGGCGATCAACAATTTAAAATTGGTCAGAAAGTAACTATCAGTTGGACATCCAGTGGTGTAAACAAAGTTTATCTTAGTCTTGTCAACGGCGGGAAAGAATTTGGACAGATCACAGAAAACGGTATTGATGCCTCACTTGGCAAATATGAATGGACTGTCCCAGACATGTCGGACTTGGGCACAACTGGTTACAAAATTTTCATAACCAACAATGAAGCAGTCAATGAATTACGCGACTCATCTTCTGTATCATTTTCGATTGTTAAATAATACAATTGTATATTCATAAATCACCAATTCATAAACATAAAAATATATGAAAAAAATAATTTCACTGGCATCACTATCATTATTTCTCTTACTTGGTTTTGGATGTCAAACTCAAAAACAAGAACAAAATACTACTCTACCACCCGCAGTCGAGGAATTACAAACTCAAACAGTTTCTGAAAATAAAAAACAAAATACTAGTGAAACTACTAATAATCCAACAAAAGTTGGAGTCACTCTTTACAAAGGTTTATGGTTTGATATTCAATATCCACAAAATTTCAATGCAACACCAACAACACAAACTGATGAAGCATATTTCTTGTCTCCAGAAGGAAATGTAGAATTTTTTGTCTATTCTCCACTCTGGTCTGGAACTCCAAAAAATTATTTGACAATGGCTTCAAACGAAGAGTTGGTAAGTGAAAAAATTGAAGAAACAAAAGCAAGTCAACAACCTAGACAATATGGCGACAAAATCACTCGTTGGGTTACTATCAAAGCCAAAGATGGTTCATACTATCGTTCATTTGTATCTATCAAAGAACAAGTCGATACAGGAAGTGAATTACATCATGTATTTGGTATTAAGTACAAGGACAATACTTCTTATCAAAAATACAGAGATGATTATATTACTTTCAAAGAATCTCTACATCAATATTCTGATTAGTAATATTAGACAAATCAAAAAAGCAACTACTAAGTTGCTTTTTTATTTTCAAATTTTATTGACTTAATGGGTTTAATGTTTAAACACTTTGACAAACATCTTCCCCAAATATCCTACTACAAACAAACTAGTACCTGTCAAAATAATCATCGCACCAGATGGTAAATCAAGATAATAAGAAGCTATAAGACCAACAATGACAATACTAATAGAAAACAAAATAGTCAAAAAAGTAAATATTTTGAAATTTCTAGCAAACATCTTGGCAATCGCACTTGGTGTGACAAGCAAAGCACTGACCATAATAATACCTACGAGCTTGATACTAAGTACAATAGCAATAGCTGTAGATATATAAAGCAACAAATCATAAATCCAAGGATTAAGACCAGAGAGGTAGGCTCCACTTGGATCAAAAGTTACAAACAACATCTTGCGATAAAAAAAACTCAAAATGAAAAGAATGAAAATTCCTATAATCAATATAGACCACAAATCCAAAGTATTGACTGTCAAAATATTTCCAAACAAATAACTAATAAGCTCTGGTTGATAACCTTGATAAAAATGAAGCAAGATAATACCAATAGCAATCCCTGTCGTAAACATAATAGCAATAGCCATGTCACTAGAAATATTTGTTTTCTTCTCAAGAAAATAAATTATAATAGCAATGACAACTGCCAAAACTACAGCTGTAGGAATTGGCGCCCAACCCAAAAGAACAGCAAGAGCAATTCCAGCCAAAGAAGCATGAGCGACACCATCACCAATGAAACTCATTTTTCTTGTTACTACAAAAGTACCCAACCAGCCCAAAAGTACTGAAACAAAAGTACCAGCGAGTAAGGCTCTGATCATAAATGGATATTGTAAAAATTCTAGCATAGTTTGTTCACAATCCCGAATCGAGAATACGACGAGGGATCTTTCTTAAAATAAAATTTACTTAATTAACAAAACTTATAAAATTCTTGAAAGACGTTTCCAACGTACACACAATCTTTCTCAAAAAAATATTCTTTTTAAGAAAGATCCCTCCCTGTCTTTCAGCAGTTCGGGATTACGAAATTAATGAATATGTTCATGTGTATGAAACAAACCAGTTTGACTTCCATACAACTTTTGTAAAACTTCTGGTGTAATTACTACTTCTGGTGCACCAAAACACACCATTTCTTTGTTTAGACAAATTACTGACTTGGTATATTTGTTGACAATATTTAATTCGTGCGAAACTATGACACAAGTCGTACCTCTAGTTTCATTTATTTTTTTTATCAAATCATAAATAGTTTTTTCACCAACAATATCTATACCTGTAGAAGGCTCATCAAAAATTAGAATTTCTTTTTCATGTAACAAAGCACGTGCAATCATTACGCGTTGAAATTGTCCACCAGACAAATAACCCAATTGTTTTTGTTCAATATCTTCTAATCCCACTTCTAGCAAAACTTCTATAATATTTTTTTCATCATGACCTTTTTTGCCACACTTTTCTAGACTCATAAATTCATGCACACTAATAGGAATAGTCCTATCAAATTCAAACTTCTGTGGTACATAACCAATTTTTTGTCTGACATCTTTTGGTTTTTTGCCATCTATAGTAATACTACCTTTTGTTGGACTAAGCACTCCAATAATATTTTGGAGTAAAGTAGTTTTACCACTGCCATTTGGTCCAATGATAGCTACAATATCACCTTTGGCAATTTCAAAAGAAACATTTTGCAGAGCTACAAAATCATTGAATTTATAAGTCAGATTTTCGACTTTGATTAGCATAATTTAGTTAAAAGTTTGTAAAATTATAAAGTTACTTATTCTGCCTATTCTGCTTAATTTGCTTATTCTGCTTTCAACAATTCATAAATATTGTTTACATTGAAATCCATCATCTCAATATAGCTCATTCTACCATCTACTCCTCCCAAAGGATCCAAAGTTTTTATCTGTACACCCAAATCACTAGCCAAAGTTTTGATAGAATCTTGTGATAATTGTGGTTCAACAAATAATGTTTTAATATTATCATCTTTTACAGTTTTTTGTAATTCTTTCAAATACTGGGCCGTTGGTTCTTGTCCAGGAAATGGTTCAAAAGTACCAACAATTTTCAAATCAAAATGGTCAGCAAAATATCCCCAAGCGTCATGAAATACTACAATGTTTTTATTAGTCAAACTACTCAATTTGTTTTTCCATTCCACATCTTTGGTTTGCAATTTTTCGATGAAATCTTGCGTATTAATATTATAGTAACCTTTGTTTTGTGGATTAAACTCGGATAATTTGTTGCTAACAGCTTGTGCTATCAAAATGGCGTTGTCGAGATTAAGCCAATAGTGTGGGTCATAAGATGTAGTGTCAACTTGGTCTGGATCAGGAATATGATTAGGATCACTTTCATCCAGTCTTTGCAATGTAACATTTTGACTCAAATCATAAGTCTCTGCACCTGGAACTGAATCAGTAATGTCTTTTACCCAATTATCAAGCGATTGCCCATTCACAAAAAATATTTTTGTACCTTGCAAACTTTTTATTTGAGAAGTCGAAACTTCAAAAGTGTGTGGACTGGCTCCTGGTGGCAAAATTACATTGACATCTACTTTGTCACCGCCAATTTCTTTTACCAAATCGTAAAGTGGAAAAATACTAGCAACTATTTTTAATTTTTGACTGTCTACTTTATTTTGTGCAGATTCATTGGTCTGTATAACACTACAGCCAGACAAAAAGAAAGTTAGAGACAAAAATAAAATTATTATCAAAACTATTTTTTTATACATAAATTTATTTACTACATTTCTTACAAAGTCCAGTTAATGTCAATTGATGATGGACATTAGTGAAATTTTTAAATTCATCAAACGAATAATTACAAGCGACCTCTTCACTATAACCACACTTTTTACAAATCACATGGTGATGTGGTTCTTTGACCAAACAATACAATTTTTCATTATTCATATTTTCGATATTTACCAATCCCAATTCTTCCAATAAATTCAAAACACGGTAAACAGAAACTTTGTCTACAGTTTTTATTTTTTGATGAATATCTTGAGCAGAAATAGCCTGATGGTTAGATGACAAAACTCCCAAAACTTTTTCTCGCGGTTTGGTCAATTTGTAACCATGTTGCTTAAGTTGTAGTAATATTTCTTTCATAAGAAACCTACTATACCACTATTGCAAACCATTTGCAATAGCATATTATCCACAAGTATGTTATAATAAAAAATACTTTTAATTTTTATGCAAAAACTATGAAAACAAAATCAATTTTTCTTTCTATACTATTTATCATTGCGTCACTTATGTTGCCACTAAAAAGTCTGGCAATCACGAGTGACTACGACTTAGTCACACCACCTCCTCCTGACTATGGTCCCGATTCTTATGATCTCACTCTTGGTCAAGAAAATAATACTTCTACCAAAACAGAATTAAGCCCTGATGAAATTCCTCAAGCTGAATATAGTACAGCCATAATACTTAGTATTGATACCAAAGGTAGTCACAAAATAGCTGGCAATTATACTGAAGATTATCAGACTTACACTGTCAAAATTTTGTCTGGCAAAGAAAAAAACAAAGAAGTGACTATAAAAAATTCTGGTGTACAAACAATCGACAAACTTGAAAATAGAAAAGTTGGTGAAAAAATAGTTGTTGTCAAAACTTACTCTGTAGACGGTACTGTTACTTATGATTATGCTGACAATTATCGTATCCCAGCATTACTACTAATTCTAGGTATTTTTATTTTTTTCGTTTTATTACTTGGACGTCTAAAAGGATTTGGCTCTTTATTGGGTCTAATTTTTAGTATTTTAGTTTTGGGATTTTTTATTGTACCTCAGATTGCTCATGGTAAAAATCCTTTGACTGTTACAATTATCGGATCATTATTTATTGTTTGTATTTCTCTATACCTAGCTCACGGTTTCAACAAAAGAACAAATCTATCACTACTCAGTACTATAATTACTTTAGTAATATCTATTATAATGGCCCAGATTTTTGTGCGCATGGCTAGTCTATTTGGTATGGGTTCAGAAGAAGCCTTCTTCTTACAAACTACTCAATTTGGTGATATCAATTTACAAGGCTTATTGCTTGCTGGAATTATCATTGGTACACTAGGCGTCCTTGATGATATTACCACTGCTCAGACTGCTGTAGTTGGTGAACTTCGTTTTGCCAATCCAAATCTAAATAAAAATGAATTAAACAAGAGAGCTTTGGTAGTTGGCAAAGAACATATTTCTTCCCTCGTAAATACTCTGGTCTTGGCTTACGCTGGTGCTTCCTTACCGCTGTTCCTCTTATTTTCTGCTTCACAAAATTCACCTATTTGGTACACAATCAATAGTCAATTTATCTCTGAAGAATTAGTACGTACACTAGTTGGCAGTCTATCTCTTATTTTAGCTGTGCCCATCTCTACTTATATTGCTGCCCATTTTTTGAGCAAACAAGACGTTACAAAAATGCATGAAGCAAATTATCATGGACACCACCATTAAAAAGATTTACAAAAAATAAAACCAACAGCTTCCAAACTGATGGTTTTAAAATCAAAAATTTACTTTTAAAACGTTGCTTGCGGTAACGACAAATCACTAAGTTGTGTATAGTTAGACACTAATATTTTTTTGCTTATTAATGTGTTTGGTTCATCACCCAAAGCTTGTGTAGACCCATGATCAAGATAATTTACTACCAATTTATTATCTGTGAATTGTATTGATTGTACTCTTACTCTATCACCAAGTAAAATATCATTACTACCCACATAACCTTGTGGCGAACTAAGATAGGCATACAAAGAATAAAAACTACCACTTCCACCATCATTTTCTGTGGCAATAAAAGCTATATCTTCTAGACCATCATTATTAAAATCCCCTTTCAAATCATAACCTAAATATTTTATCACCATTTTTTCAGCAGAACCTGGAAATAATTTTTTTTCAAAAACACCATTTACAAAAGTAAAAGTATTATTATACGTAGCATTCATATATTCATCATCTACTTTGGCACTATTTACAATTGAGTCAACAATATTATCTACGTCTGTATAAAATTTGGATTCTTCATCACTACACTGTTGTTGTTGTGGATTATCATAATTCATACATTGTGGCAATTGAGCTACAAAACTTACATCCAACAATTTCCCATTTCGCTCAGTAGTATATTTATAAGTATTATAAATTGAACCAGCAGCTCCTTCACTAGAAAGACTTACACAATATACTCTATTATTTATACTTTTTTGTACTTGTTTATTTTGAGCATCTGCACCAACTGTTTCGCACGAAAAAGTACCACTAACCAAAGTAACCTCTGGTGGCCAATTCATAATTTTGACAAAATTATAAGTAGACAAACTTGCTAAAGTCTGGAAACTAAGATTACCAGCATCATTTTTGTATAAATGAAAATCCAAAGAAGTATCTTTTGGAACTACTACTGAAGTTGTAGTTATTTTATTTTCAGGACAAACAGCAAATTCACAATTTGGACCACTCCTCGCCACATAAGAACCATCAGAACAAAGCTTAGCTTCCGTAGTACAAGCAGTTTGTCCACCACTACTTTTGTTTGTATTTACAAAAGGTAAAAATTGTTTAGCAAAAAATACAAAAACAATTATTGAAGATACTACACACAAAATTAAAAAAGATAACAATACTACTATGGTTTTTTTTGTAATCATACAATTCGTCAAGATTAAAAATTATCGATAATAATTTCAATGTAAATAATATTTCAAAAAAATATTTACAGTTTAGTATTTACATTATACGAATTATTCGAAATTTCTGCTTTCAAAAAATCTTCACCCTTTGAAGCCCAATCATTCAAACCAAGATATTTCATCTCCAAAATATAATCAGTAATAATTTGCTGTTTTTCTGTTTCATCAGTCAAGCTAGTCAAATATTTTGTAATAACCATATAATGTTGTTCCTCTCTTAGTATAGCATCTTCTATCTGCAACCACAATTGATTATCAAAAGCCCACTTAACAAATTTTGCATCATCTTCTTTTAACGCTTCCAAAATTCTTTGGTCAGCTTCTTCTACTGTAACCCCAGTATAACTTTTACTAGATAAATAATTTTTGACAGGTGCGATCATTTTTTGGACATACTCTCCTACTGTATTTGGATCATAAGCTATATCTTGCACATTGTAGCTTGGACGCATAAACAAAGATATACGTTCAGGGTGATTAGGTAAATCCATAGTTATCAAAACGTCTAGAATCTTTTCACTTTCATCAAAAGTCAAATCTGTTTTTATAATTTTGTATAAAATATAGTGAAAAGCAATATCCAATTTTGATTTCTTTTCTGGCAAAAATTTAGTAAGCAATTCTTTGATAAATGTTGAATGATTACGTGCTCTTTGAGGCTCACCAATACTATACACATGACGTTGGCGCAACCACTGCAAAGTCTCAGTTGTTGGCAATTTCAAATTACGCAAAATTCCCAAAGTCTCAGAAAATCCTACCATCACTAGATAATCTGCTTTTTTACCTAAGATTTTTTCTATTTTATCTATTCCATACTCAAGTCCAGCCAGACCACAAGCATTGGATACATAATAATCTGTAGAAGTTGTTGCTTTGCCAGGTGGCAGAGGTGAATAAGTGCCTCGAGGTACAGCTGTAATACTTACAGTATTATTGTTTTTGTTTATCTCAAGCATCTGAATCACATCACAATGACCAGCTGTCTGTCCAGCTCGACTATCCAAACCAAGCACCAAAATACGTACAATCCCATCTTCTCCAAAAGGATCAGCGTTAGTATCAATATTAATTTCTTGAGTTTGTCTATCTTTTATTATTTGTTCCATCTCCAAAGTTTGTCTGTCTACTATTTCTTCGCCAATTTGTTCTTCTGGAGTTTGTTTGTGATGAAAAATAAAATATAGAGCGAAAGCCAAAATCGCCACACTACTAATACCAATTATAATAAATTTTATTATTTTGTGTTTCATACTTTTATTTTACTATATTTTACAAAAAATTAAAATGGATTTTGATAAATTTTTACTCCAACAAAAAACAGCTAGAAAATGCTGTCTTATAGTAGGTACAAAAACCTATTTTGTCAAATGTTTTTTTCATCTTCCAAAATTTCTTTCCTCTATAAAAAATAATCAAAATATACGATAAAGATGTCTACTGAAAATCATCTACATGATTTGCAATAGACAACTGGGTTCCTGTGTAAACACTGGAACCCATGTATGCCCTCCGATGATCACAGACAAGTCGACGTGAGTCGACCGGTATATAAATCACCCACAAAAAACGTCAGCGAACAATGAGCTGTTTCAACTCCTTCTTGGAGTTGCATACTACTACATTACTCAGACCACGTCCTTTGTTGTTCACTGCCTCAACATTGTCGAGGCTGATATCAAACCTACTCATCTTTGTTTCGGGAAAGTCAAACCATCCGACTAACGCAAAAATGTGTCCAGTGTCTGGAATACTAATATGTACCTGGGCATCACTAACTGCCGGCTGGGGCAGATAGACAACACCCCCGACACCTTGAGTGAGTGGTTGGACAAAACCACCGCTGACAAAAGGATGATTACCATCCATTGTGTCGTTGTCCAGAATTTCAAATGCGATAATGTTCGCATTATCATCATCTTTGTGGAAAAAGCTATAGACCATATCCTCGTCATGATTCCCCTGAGGAACCTCGACGCGGACAGACACACTCTCCACAAATGTTTGTTGATGATCGCAGGGTGTTACCATGAACTTCAGCAGAACAGCCTGCTCATCAATCAACACATTGTCGTTCTCTCGAGGGATAATACTAACCACAAAATCCTTACCAGTACTCTGACAGAGGTGTTTTACCTCCTCATAAGAAACTGGACAATTGATGGTGTTAACGATTTCAACAGAATGTTGCGGGACAGTCTGTTGATGATTGGTTGAAGTGGTGTTTCCATCATCCTCGCATCCAAGGGCGAAGAAAGAAACAAGAAAAGCGGCAAAAAAACGTGACAACATAAAGCACTCTTTTCCTCTTGAAGTGACTTTCAAACAACGAAGTTACCCAAAACATTGTTAGTGTCTTAGATAACGCAAAATTATAGAATAAAATTGTCATTTTGTCAATATGTAAAATTAGTTAAACATGTGTACAAAAAAGACTCCCAATAGGAGCCATATTCTTGTATATTATTCAATTATCCAAAATTTATCAAACAAAAAACAACTCCCCATGAAAATCTTTGGAAACATCTACATTATTATCAGCATACAAAATTACATATTGAAAACTATATACTTCCAACAAAATTTCTTTGTCCACCATATATAGACAAGTTGCCAAAGCATCAGCCAACATCGCACTATCAGCTATTACCCACGTTGCCAAAACATCTTTTGAAGATTCCAAAGTTTTTGGATTTATTATGTGATTGAATTTCCCCCATTTACGACGACTACCAGAAGAAGCGCAGATACTTTGATTACAAATCTCAGCCACACCAATCACTTGTGAAAAATCATTAGGATTTTCCAAACCCACACGCATTTTTTCTTGTCCATTATTTTGATAAAAAATATCTCCACCAGCATCCACACAAAAATAATTTATATTAGAATCAATCAACATCTGACTCACAATATCTATTATATATCCTTTACCACAAGCACCAAAATCCAAAACTGTTTTCTGTTTTACAGTCAAATTTGGAAAATCATAATCCAACACATCTTCCCAAGGTAGTGGCTTTGTTATAATTTCTTTTTGTTTTAGAGAATATTTAGCATCATAACCAGCGTCCACCAAAGTCTTACCAATAAGTGGTGTGAAGACACCTTGAGTCAAGGCATACAAATCATAGTACAAATCAAACAACGGCTTGGCATCATCTGACAAAACATAATTTCCAGGTTTACTAACCATTTTTGAAAGCCAAGAATCTTCACGAAAACGAGAATAAGTTTGTTCAAATTTTTCTATTCTATTTTTTATTTTCGTAAAAAAATTCGTCTGATCCAAGACAGACGAATCCAAAATGTCAATTTGCCAATGAGTACCAATGGCTTCAAATTGAATACTATTTTTAGTCATATATATTATAAAGAAGCTTGTGATTTTATTATAGAAACAGCATTATTGAAACCTTGAGTAGTCAAAGAAGCTCCAGCAACTCTATTTAAATTTAGAGAACTGATGTCTTTACCCACAACTTGTGATTTTAAATTATCAGAAAACATATTTTGATAAGCAAGGGCAGTTCTGTTATTAGACATAGTCTGAACATTAACATCTGTAACAATATCATTTTGCAATGTAAGACTTATTCCTATAGTTTCTTGACCACTAGGAGCACGGTATTGCCCTGTAGTAGAATAACTTCCATCTTTATATTGATTCATCATACTACCATTACCACCCATCATACCAGAACCAGAAGTACCTGCACTATTATTTGAAACAGTGGTAGGCGCTACTTGTTCACTAGTATTAGAATTTCCCATCACACTAGGATCAATATTTTGAGTAATTGGAATTTGTGAGACACTATTATTTGAATCAATAGGTGTCTGATTAGTGGTACTAGTAACTCCACAACCACTAGCCAAAAAAGCCAAAGTAAGTACAGCAACTAATACTAACAAATTTGGTAAATTACTTATCTGTTTTTTCATATAAAAAAATTAAAATTAAGACCGAACTATTATAACATACTTCGACATAACAGCCTATACTGCAATATGAACATTAAATTAAATAGTATACTAATTCTATATAATATACTACGCAAATAATAAAACTTTTATTTCAAACAAAGCTTTTTGGCTTAATCTAAAACAAAAAAACAGAACCTTCCAGCTCTGTCTTTGATAATTTTATTATCTTTCTCCTCTAGTTTGACTACGTCCATATTGACGTTCACGACGGAAGTTACGGTGACGATTTTGATTTTGTCCTTGACCTCCACGCTGACGATTGGCAAAATTTTGTCTTGCTGGTGCCGGATTATTTCGTACTGGCAAATAGTCACTTACAGGTTCATGAGGCATAATTGGCAAATCTAAAATAGGCAAAGATTTGCGAATCAATTTTTCTATTTTTCTAATATCAGATTTTTCTGGTGGAGTTACAAAAGAAATTGCTTTACCAAATTTACCAGCACGACCAGTACGTCCAATACGATGCACATAATCTTCTGAATTGTCTGGCAAATCAAAATTGATAACAAGAGAAATTTGTTTGACATCTATTCCTCTAGCAGCAATATCTGTAGCAACCATAATACGAAATCTACCTTTACTAAATCCATCAAGTGCAGTTTTACGTTGAGCTTGAGTACGGTTGGAATGAATTTCAGTTACAGTATGATTGGCAATACGAATATCACGAGTAATACGTTTGGCACCATGTTTGGTACGAGAAAAAATAAGTATTGTATCTTGTTTATAAGTATTCAAAAGAGAATAAAGCAAACGCATTTTGTCCAATTTACTTACAATAAAAACTTCTTGCTCTACATTTTCAGCAGAAGTACCTTGTGGAGCAATTTCAATTCTAAGTGGCATTTTCATAAAAGCACTAGCCAAACTAGAAATTGAAGGTGGCATAGTTGCTGAAAAAAGCATTGTTTGTTTTTCTTTTGGAGCTTTTTGCAAAATACGTCTTATTTGTGGCAAAAATCCCACATCAAGCATTCTGTCTGCTTCATCCAAGATCAACACTTTTACATTGTCTAATCGAAAATATCTTTGTTCCATCAAATCATCAAGACGGCCAGGAGTAGCAATCACAATATGAGGGTTAGCTTTCAAATCCTTGATTTGAGGACGAGAAGATACACCACCAATAATTACAGCTGAACGCATACCAAGAGGTCCACCAATTTGTTTCAGAGCATCAGCTACTTGCTGAGCCAATTCACGAGTTGGAACCAAAATCAGACCTTGTCCTCTACTGGTCGCTAGACGCTGAAGAAGAGGGATACCATAAGCTAGAGTTTTGCCTGTACCAGTCTGTGCAATACCTACAACATCTTTTCCTTCTAGAGCACCAGGAATTACCTGATGTTGGATAGGTGTAGGAGTAAAAAATCCTTTTTGTTTAAGAATTTCCAAGAAATTCTTACTTATACCAAGATCGTCGAAACGACCAGTATTTGATTGTTTTTCTGTCATAAAAAAAATTGTGTGACCCAATATTTCCAAGAGTCACACATTTATCCGCCTTTGGCGGATTGACACAAAAAAAATCGAGTCGCAGGGCTGTAATCAGCCGTGCATATAAATTAAGACGTCAGTATAGCAAAGAAACACTATCCTGTCAAGAGCCAAAACAAAAAAATCATTATAATTAAGCCAAAAAAACACACAGCTACCTTGACAAAAAACATCTTATATGCTATACTATTTTTCGTAGCTTAGGTTACAAAATATTCAAAGAGTAGAGATAAAGTCGAATTTCTGCATCTTGGTATTTAATTCACATTATCTTTACATACATATATGCAAGGAACAATCAAAAAATTGACAGACAAAAACTTTGGTTTTATCTCTCAAGATGGCGGCGACGATTTATTTTTTCACGCCAACAGTTTAGCAGGTGTTGACTTCTCTGAATTAAGAGAAGGCGATGCTGTTACTTTTGAAGTAGAAAATACTCCAAAAGGAAAAGCTGCTACAAACGTACAAAAAGCTTAATAACTTTTATACTAAAAAATAGTCCCGATAAAATCGGGACTATTTTTATTTGTAAAAATTTATTTAGCTTTAGATGGCTTGGCTAATCTATTACCCATACTACGCTGTCTCTCTGCACCAGCTTGGCTATTTTCTTTGGCATGGAAACCATCTTGACGAGACACTTGTTTCTTATATTTACCAAAAGAGATAGTCAAATCTTGACCTTTTTTGTGCTCTATTTTTTTCAAATTTTTGAGAACTTTACTTAACATATATGTTTATTTTAAAAAAATAAATATACTATATAATACTTACTTAGTATAACCTATTTTCAAAGATAAGAAAAGAGAGAAACTTTATCTGTGTATTTAGCTCCCAGAGCAGGATTCGAACCTACGACATCCACGTTAACAGCGTGGCGTTCTACCACTGAACTATCCGGGAATATTTAGAATAAAAATCCCGCTTTTTAGCGGGTTATTTTTTGTTCAGAAAAATGACACCCACTATTGGCTGATATTATTATTCAAATTATTGTTATTTGATAGTTGTATCATAACTATAATATATTACTATATTTACTTTGAATTGTCAAATATTTTTTAATCATTCTCAAACATATTGTATACCATAAAACCACCTACCAGATTATAGACATTTGTATAACCTTGGCTTTCCAAAAAATTAGTAGCCAGAGCACTACGTGTGCCAGAGTGACAAACACAAACAATAGTTTCTGATTTGTCTGTTAACTTATTCAGAAACTCTTTTTCAAGAATATCCAATGGTACAAGCAATGAACCAGGTATATGACCTTCTTCATATTCTGATTTACTGCGTACATCGAGTATAATAAATTTTTTGGCCTGTTTTTGCCATTCTTTCAATTCTAGAGTATTAACTGTTTTCATATACACTACTTATATAAATTAAAATATTACAATCTATACTACAAAATTCATAACAAACCGTCAAGAAACAAAAAGCTGCCCACAAGCATGTGGCAGCTTTTTTTGAAAAAGACAATCATTATACTGTCTTTCCTGTTGTACATTCTTTACAATCTTTTTTGTGAGTAAACAATACTACTAAACCAGACAAACCTACAAGTATGTAGATAACTCTAGATAAAACAGCTGTTTGACCACCAAAAAGTTGACCAACATCCCAACCAAATAAACCTAATAATAACCAATTCAAAGCTCCTACCACAACTAGCAAGAAAGCTATCATATGTAATCCTTTCATATACTTCACCCCCTTTCTAAAATATTAGTTGAATAATACTTTATCTAATACCAATAAGATTTCTTATTTCTTTCATTGTGACTCTCGCAATCTTGGAAGCTTTCTCTTCACCTTCAGAAAGTACTGTAGCCAAAAAACTTCTATCTTCCAAAAATTGTGTACGGTCATTGCGAAACTCTTCAAAATATTCACTTATTGATTGTGCCAATTTTTCTTTCAACTCTCCGTATTTAATAGTACCATTTTTTTGTGCTTCAGCAAATTTATTATACACAGCTTTACCGGCAAAGTTTTTTAGTAATAAAAATAAATTTTCTACACCCGGAGATTTTTCTCCTGATTCAGTAGCAGTGACAGCTTTTTTTAATTTTGCAAAAATTACTTCTGGTTCATCAGCCAATTCTAATACACTATTCATACCATAACTCTTGCTCATTTTTTTTGTTGGTTCCACTAGACTCATTATTTTTGGTGTTTCTGTTAGTAACACTTTTGTTTCTGGAAAATATTTTCCATAACGATTATTAAACCAACGTGCAATATCACGAGTAATTTCTACATGTTGTACTTGATCCTGTCCGACAGGAACTAAATTTCCATGATACATCAAAATATCAGCTGCCTGCAAAATTGGATAAGTCAAAAGACCAGTATTAATATTTTTGGCTTGTTTTTGAGATTTATCTTTGTATTGAGTCATTCTTTCCAATTCAGCAATAGGAGTAATTGTATTGAAAATCCAAGCCAACTCAGTATGCTCTTGTACATGAGATTGAACAAAAAATGTTGATTTCTTAGGATCAATACCTAGAGCTAGAAGTTCAGCACCCATAAGAATAATCTGTTCACGTCTATCTTGGGCAGTTTTGTCTCCAGTCATAGCATGATAATCTGCTATACAAAAATAACAATCATAGTCAGGATTTTTCTGTAATTCTACCCAATTTTTCAAAGCTCCCAGATAATTACCTACATGCAAATTGCCAGTCGGCTGGATAGCGGAAAAAACGATTTTTTTACTCATACAAATTATTTACTTAGCTAAAATATAATTATACTTTATCATAAAAATAGAATAATACAAGTGTCTTTCATAAAAATATAAAAACAAACTACTATTTTTGTCTTATTTTAGATTCTTGTAAAATTAATTGAAGAAAATTATATACAAATTTTTTGTCCAAATTTAATTTTTCTGAAAGTTCATTATATTTTTTTAAAATTTCTACTTCTCTGTTTTTATCTTCAACAGTCATGTTTTCTAATTTCTTAATTTTTCCAATTTTATCAGTCAAAGCAAAACGTCTGGACAATAATTCCAAAATATTTTTGTCAACGCAATCTATTTTTTTACGTAAACATTTTATTTTTTTCATAGAAACTAAATCAAATTACATTCCCCATTCCCCGTTCCCCATTCCTCACTCCACTATAATATCTTCACACCAGGTAATTTTTTTCCAGACAAAAATTCCAACATTGCTCCGCCACCAGTAGAGATATGATCTATATATTCAGACATTTTGACAGCCTCAAGACTGAGCAAAGTTTCTCCACCACCCACCACACCAAAAGCTTTACCTTTTGACCTACTAGCGACAAGACGCGCAATACTATAAGTCCCATGATGATAAGGTCTTTGTTCAAAATAACCCATGGCTCCATTCCAGACAATAGTCTTAGCTTTTTTGATATATTTGGAAAATTCAAAAATTGTTTTTGGACCAATATCATAAATTGCCAAATTCTTGTCAGTAATTTTGAAATTTTTGTTGATATCCATTACAAAATATTTTTTACCTTTGCTATCACCTACTACAACATCCAATGGTTTGATGACTTTTTTGTTTTGGCAATATTTTAGAATTTCTTTTGTCATTTTTTTATCAATAATAGATGAACCAATTTTGAATCCCTTAGCATAAAGATAAGTATTGACTATTCCGCCACCAATCAGAATCTGATTACTTTTTTTCAAAAGATTTTTTATGACAGGAATTTTTGTTTCTGATTTTATTCCACCAACAATTACTACAAATGGTTTTTTTGGATTTTTCAAAACTTTTGACAAACTCTTGACTTCTTCTTCTAGTAATAAACCAGCATAGCTTGGCAAATATTTTGCTACACCAACCACAGAAGCATCAGCTCGATGAGAAACAGCAAAACCATCTAGTACAAAAATATCAGCCAAATTGGCTAACTCTTGAGCTAATTTTCCCTTATTACCTTCCTCATCTGAAGAAAAACGAATATTTTCAAGCATAGCGATTTGACCTGGTAACATCGCATCAATACTAGTCCACAAATCCAATCTAATTTCCATAGCTTTTTGTTCATCTTTTGGCCAATCTTTACTATCCAATTTGATTATCTTTTGTCCTAATAATTTTCCAAGATGTGAAGCCAATGGATCCACTTTCAAAGATGGTATTATTTTACCCTCTGGACGACCAAGATGAGTAACCAAAATAATTTTTGCTTTCTTGTTTTGCAGAGCTTGAATAGTTGGCAAGGATTTCACAATTTTTTCATCATCCAAAATTTTGCCTTTTTCAAAAGGAACGTTGTAATCGACTCGTAAAAGTACAATTTTATTTGTTAAATTTTTTAGCTTATTAATTGTCTTCATAAAAAAAATTTATGAATTCCCCTCCTATTAGGAGGGGCTAGGGGAGGTCTTTTGCAAGATAAAACGTCTTGCTCAAAGATGGACCCCCTCTAACTCCCCCTACTATGGGGAGAACCCTTTTTTCATAATTTTGTAAATTTCGTATTTAGAATTTTTCATTCCATATTCCTCGTTCCCCATTCCACATTAATTCTTTCCTACAATCTCCACCATTTCCACCAACCTATTGGCATAACCCCACTCATTGTCATACCAAGAAATAATCTTGACCATGTTACCAGCTACAACTTTAGTAAGACTAAGATCAGCGATAGAAGAATGAGCATTGCCAATAATATCTGATGAGACAATCTCTTCAGTAGTAGTTTCCAAAATTCCTTTTAGATAAGTTTTGCTAGCTTTTATCAAAGCTTTGTTTATTTGATCCACAGTAACATCTTTTTTCAAAAGCAAAGTAAAGTCTGTCAGAGATCCAGTAATAGTAGGCACACGTATAGCCAAACCATCAAATTTGTTTTGGAGTTCTGGTACTACTCTTGTGGTAGCAATAGCAGCGCCTGTAGAAGTTGGAACAATATTTTGAGCAGCAGCTCTCGCACGACGCAAATCATGATTTGGACCATCTTGAAGATTTTGATCAGCTGTATAAGAGTGAATTGTAGTCAACATGGCTTTTTCAATACCAAATTCCATTTCCATAACACGCATAATTGGAGCTGTACAATTGGTAGTACAAGAAGCATTGTCAATAATTTTTTCTTTTTTATTTTTGTAAGTACCACAATTGACACCACGGACATAAGTGTGGATATCTTCGCCTTTGCCAGGAGCTGACAATACGACTTTCTTGGCACCAGCTTGCAAATGCAATCCTGCTAATTCTAAAGTACGAAATACACCAGTACATTCAATCACCACATCTACTTTCAATTTTTTCCATGGTAATTCTTTTGGATCACGCATCGCAAAACTTGGAATTTTTTTACCATTAACAATAATATTTTTTTCATCAAAACCAATTTTCAATTTCCTATCTGGATAGGCTGTGTCATATTTGAGCAAATGAGCCAAAGTCTTAGTATCAGTAAGATCATTGATAGCTACAACTTCGACATTTTTTTTTGCTTGAGCTACCTTGAAAGCATGACGTCCGATTCTACCAAAACCATTGATAGCGATTCTTATTTTTTGAGACATAAAATATAGTGTGATTAACCCGCAAAAACTTACGGGTTTGAGAAAAAACTTTCTTATAGAAATTCTACAATGAATTGAATTTTCTTGTCCCCCTTCTCGTGAGAGGGGGGAGTTAAATTTATAACATATCTATTTTACCAAAATTCAAAACTAAATACTAGACTGATATTGCCAAAAAAAGTGATAAGTGATAAAATAGCATCATAATTAATTTAATTATTTTCTATGGAAAATACAGTACCTTCAACAGGTTCTAATTCAGAACTACCAAAAACAGTAGTTACTGAAAGCACAGAAAAAAAATATGCTGGTTTCTGGATCAGATTTCTGGCTATAATAATAGATAGTGTTTTATTGAGTTTCATTGGTAGTTTGTTTGGAGCTACTACCTATAGTGGTTTATCTGTAAGTGTAAGTTATACAGGATGGAAAGCACTAATACCTCTAGCATATGTACTAATTTTTTGGATATGGAAAGGTGCCACTCCTGGAAAAATGGTCTTGGGTTTAAAAATTATAGAAGAGGATGGCAAAAAATTAACTTGGCAAAAAGCCGTCGTACGTTATTTATCTATGTTCCTTAGTGGCATCGCTTTCTGTCTTGGTTTTTTCTGGATTGGTTTCAATCCAAAAAAACAAGGTTGGCATGATTTGCTGGCTAAGACTTATGTAATAAAAACTAAATAATTTTTTACAAATAAAAAACACTAGCTCAATCATTCATGCTAGTGTTTTTTTGTTTTCTAAATAAAAAAGAAAGCTTAATAGACAAAAAGAAGATTAAAAACAAAGAAACACCCTCGGGAGGTGTCTCTTTGATGAAATACTTAACCCACTTATAATATAAAACAAATATTATACTTTGTCAATTTTATGTATGTGAATAACTAGAAAAAATAAAATAAAAAATCAAAAAATATAAGCAATCTCACATTTATTTACAGGTCCTTAATCTACATCTTGAGCATTTTCAATCCTGTACTACATGTCAACGCCACTGCCAAAGCATCGGCTGCATCATCTGGGGTAATTGGTTTTTTGACTCCAAGCATCATCTTGACCATGCGTTGCAACTGTCCTTTTTCTGCACGACCATAACCTGTAATACTTTGTTTGACTTGCAAAGGTGTAAATTCATAAACTATGACATTTTGTTGTTTCAATGTCAGAAGAATTACCCCCCTAGCTTGCCCAACTTTGATAGCTGTTGTGACATTGGTATAAAAAAATAATTCTTCAACAGCACTAAACTCAGGTTTGTATTTCTTGATTATTTCAGTCAGATTCAGACTAATTTCTTCTAGTCTACTCACAAAATCTTTTTTTTTATCAGTCTCAATACAGCCATAAGCTACACCAACCCATTTACCTTGCTTATTTTCAATCACTCCCCAACCTATACGCCCAAAGCCAGGATCTATACCAAGTATACGTTGATTTTTTTGCGTAGGCATATAGATTAATTTAGAAATTTTGAATTTTAAATTTCGAAACAATTTTAAATTTCTGAATTTTGAAAATAATTTGTATATGGTTAATTTAAAATTCGTTTGTATAAACGTCTTCAATATCATCAAGATCTTCCAAAGCCTCGACTAATTTTGCCAATGATTCAGACTTATCAGTAGAAAGCTCAATAGTTTCTTTGGCAAGCCACTCCAAACCAGATGTTTCAACTTCTATACCAAATTTTTCGACTGTCTCCATGATAGACTGAAACTTTTCTTTAGCACCAATTAATTCAACACCTTCTTCACTTTCACGGATATCGTTTACTCCAGCGTCCATCAATTCCAATTGAGATTCTTCCCAATTTGAAATTTTTGATTTCTTTTCAGTGGTGATACGTACCATTGCAACATTTTCAAATTGCCATTGTACTGAACCTTTCGCACCAAGAGATGCATTGAATTTATTGAAAATTCCTTTTAATTCTGAAATAGTACGATTGATATTGTCAGTAACAGTCTTGATAAGTAGTGCCACACCACCAGGTCCATAACCTTCATAGACTACTTCTTGCAAAACTCCACCATCAAGCTCGCCAGTACCACGTTTGATAGCACGATCAATATTGTCTTTTGGCATATTACCAACTTTGGCTTTGTCTATAGCTAGACGTAAAGAAAAATTCATTTCAGGATCACTACCACCAAGCTGAGCTGCCACAGTGATTGTCTTGGCTAATTTGGTAAACAAATTACCACGAGCTTTGTCAGCTTTGCCTTTTTTACCTTGTATGTTATGCCATTTTGAGTGTCCAGACATAAGTTTAAAATTAATTTTTTAATTTATGTTTATTTATCTATAATTTATCATATCTTAAGAAGAAAATCAAGAAAATTTTATATAACTTATAACACCTATCCTATACCAATTTGTTATGAGTTATGTGATACGAGGTGTATAACAATTACCAAAAACTCCCCGCTTTCACGAGGAGTTTTATTTTACAAAACTTTGATTTATTTTGTAGCAACAGTTTCTTCTTCAACTTTATTAGCATGCTTTTCTTCCAATTCTGGAATACCAGAAATACCAGTCCCAGCAGATATTAGACGACCGATAATCACATTTTCTTTTAGACCTTCTAGATAATCTATTTTACCAGTGATAGCGGCTGAAACAAGTACACGAGATGTTTCTTGGAAAGAAGCAGCTGATAAGAAACTTTGAGTGGTAAGAGAAATTTTACTAATACCCATAAGCATCTCACGAGCTTTGGCCAATTTGACACCATCTTTTTTGGCTTGTCTGTTGGCAATAATAAGTTGTGATTTTTCTACAATTTCGCCAGGAAGCAAATCTGTGTCTCCTGGATCTTCTACGAAGACACGACTAAACATTTGTTTGATAATGATTTCAATATGTTTATCATTCAATCTTTGACCTTGTGAAGCATAGATTTCTTGAATTTCAGCAAGTACATATCTCTTGACAGCATCTTGACCTTTTAATTCAAATAATTCTTTTAGATCAATAGCGCCTTCAGTAAGTTGGTCACCTTTTTCTACTTGTTCACTGTCAGTAACCCACAATTTATAACCTACAGGGATGACATATTCTTTAGTAGTCTTACCATCATAGATAAGAACCAAATTATCACCATCTACACGGATAACACCAGGATAAAGAGCTTTCATTTCTTCTCCTGAACCACCACGGATGACGATTTTATCACCTTTTTTAATTTTTTGACCATCGGCCACTTTGACATCATCTTCTTTGTTGATTTCAAAAATCATTTCTTCTGTACCTTCATGATGTACTTTGACAATTTTTTGTCCACGACGTCCTTCAAATATTTTTCTACCAGTTGCACTAGTAATAATTTTACCATCAGCATCTTCAATTTCTATTTTACCAGCGACTTCAGACAAAATAGCTTTACGTTTTGGATTGCGAGCTTCAAACAATTCTTCTACACGAGGCAAACCTTGTGTAATATCTCCACCACCAGCCACACCACCCAAATGGAAAGTACGCATAGTGAGCTGAGTACCAGGTTCACCAATGGATTGGGCAGCAATCACACCAACAGCAGTACCAGTCTTTACAGGTTTACGATTACTAAGATCAAAACCATAACATTTGGTACAAACACCCTTTGGCAATTGGCATTGTAAAATAGAACGAACATGAATATTGTCTACTTCTTCTTTTTCAATAGCACGACCTGCTTGTGCATCCACCACTTCACCAGCTTTGACAATTATTTTGTTACCTTTTTTGACATCAACCAAGACATAACGACCAAGTACACGTTCTGATAATTTTTCTCCCATTTGTTTGGATTGTTCTAGAGTAAACAATTCACCTACGGTATCACCACAATCTTCTTCTTTGACTACTACTTCTTGAGCAACATCCACTAGACGACGAGTAAGATAACCAGCATTAGCAGTACGAAGCGCCATATCTGACAAACCTTTTCTAGTACCATGAGATGAGATAAAGAATTCCAAAACTCCGAAGCCTTCTTTGAAATTTCCTTTTACTGGCAACTCAATAACATCTCCAGAAGGAGAAGCTACAAGACCTTTCATAGCAATAACTTGTCCCAACTGACCCCAACTACCACGAGCACCAGAATCAATCATAGCAAAGACTGATTTGCCTTGATCCATTACTTCTCTACCCATAGAAACCAATTGTTCTTTGGTTTCAGTCCAAATTTCTAGTACTTTTCCATGACGTTCAGAATCAGTCAACAAACCTTCAGCATATTGCTCTTCTACCAACACAACTTTCTTGTCAGCTTCAAGCAATATTTCTTTTTTAGCAGGAATAGATGGGAAATCACTTTTACCAAGTGAATAACCTGATTTAGTTACATATTTATAACCAAGATCTTTTATTTTATCCAAATGTTCAGCAGTAATTTCTTGTCCATAAAATTCCAACAAAAGTTGAATGATATTACTCAAATCTTTTTTAGTTACAGTTTGATTATAGTAAGCGATTTTATCTGGAAAAATTTCATTGAACAAAATTCTACCAAAACTAGTCGCAACAATCTTTGAAGTGCCTTCTTCAAATTTATTTAAATCATCAAATCTAACTTTGACATTTTCACGAAGACCAATCACACCAGTCTTATAAGCATATCTAGCTTCAGTAATACTAGAAAATACTTTAAGTTTTGTTTGATCAGCATCTTCATTTTCTATTTTTGTCATGTAATAACAACCAAGAGCAATATCTTGTTGAGGAGTAGTCACTGGAGCACCAGTAGCTGGTTTCAAAAGATTCTTTTCTGAGGCTAACAAATTTTCAGCTTCCCATTTTGCTTGTTCAGAAAGTGGCAAATGAACAGCCATTTGATCTCCATCAAAGTCAGCATTGAAAGCCGCACAAACAAGAGGGTGAAGACGAATAGCTTTACCTTCTACCAAAGTAGGACGAAAAGCTTGAATACCAAGTCTGTGCAAAGTAGGAGCACGATTTAGAAGTACACGAGTTTTTTTGGTCAATTCTTCCAAAATATCCCAAACTTCAGAAGCATTACTTTCGATAAACCTAGAAGCACTACGAACATTGTGTGCAAATTCACGTTTGATAATTTCAGACATAACAAACGGTTTGAAAAGTTCAAGAGCAATCATTTTTGGCAAGCCACACTCACTAATTTTTAAATTAGGTCCAACTACGATGACAGAACGACCAGAATAGTCAACACGTTTACCAAGCAAATTTTGACGAAAACGACCCTGTTTACCTTTCAAAATATCAGCTAGAGAACGTAATTGTCGTTTTTGTCCAGTTGAGGCACGAACAGTCTTGGTAGCACGAGCATTGTTGTCAATAAGAGCGTCAACTGCTTCTTGTAACATGCGTTTTTCATTACGACAAATGACTTCTGGAGCATTGAGATCAAGAAGACGACGTAGACGATTGTTTCTATTGATAACACGACGATACAAATCATTCAAATCAGAAGTAGCAAAACGTCCTCCATCAAGAGCAACCATCGGACGTAAATCTGGTGGAACTACAGGAAGATTGGTCAAAATCATCCATTCTGGACGAATAGCATTTTTTTGCAAACTCTTCAACAATTTGATACGACGCATGAGACGTTCACGCTTAGCACCTTTACTTTTTTTGAGCTCAGTCTCTAATCTTTTGCCAGTTTCTTCAAAATCCAATCTTTCTAGCAAACCTCGAATAGCCCCAGCACCAATACCAGCCTCAAACAAATGACCATAACGCAAAGACAAATTTTGATAACGTGATTCTGAAATAATATTAAGCATTGTAATATCTTTCAATTCTTCTTCAGCATCTGTGAAATCTTCTTCCAAAGATTCTATTTTTCTATCACGTTCTGTTTCTAATTCGGTAATAACTAGAGGAGTAGCTCCAGCTGATTTGCGAGTAAATTCAGATTCAATTTCTTTTTTCTTTGTTTTGTATTCTTTTTTTAGAGAGTCGCCTACTATTTTCTTTTCATTTTCATCAACATGAGTAATGATGAAAGAAGCAAAATAAATAACTCTTTCCAAAGCTTGGATAGACAAATCAAGCACTAGACCAACACGTGAAGGAATAGTACGCAAAAACCAAATATGAGAGACAGGTGAAGCCAGTTCAATGTGACCCATACGTTCACGACGAACAAGTGAATGAGTAACTTCTACTCCACATTTATCGCAAACAATTCCTTTGTAACGAATTTTTTTGTATTTTCCACAATAACATTCCCAATCTTTAGTTGGTCCAAAAATTTCTTCAGCAAACAGACCACCTTTTTCAGGTTTCTGAGTACGATAGTTGATAGTTTCAGGTTTGTAAACTTCTCCAAAAGACCAATTACGAATAGTCTCCGGTGAAGCGACTTTGAGACGCAAGGCGTCAAAGTTCATAGAATGAAAGGTATCGCGTGACATAAAATTTTGTTAGATTTAAGTTTTTTAAGTTAAAAAAGATTATTATTTTATTCTGTATCTCTTTCTCTTCCTACCATATTATTATTTATATCAGCAAATTTGTATTCTTTTTCTTTTTTGTTTGTTTCTTGCACTTCTATATATTCATCATTGTCATTTTTCTTTAATAACTCTACATCCAAACACAAACCTTTCATTTCACGTACCAAAACATTGAATGATTCTGGCAAGTTTACTTTGGTAATAGGTTCACCTTTGATAATAGCTTCATAAGCTTTTGATCTACCAGGGACATCATCAGATTTGATAGTCAAAATTTCTTGCAAACTATAAGCAGCGCCATAAGCTTGCAAAGCCCAAACTTCCATTTCTCCAAAACGTTGTCCACCGAATTGTGCTTTACCTCCCAATGGTTGTTGGGTGATGAGACTATAAGGACCAATAGAACGTTGGTGAATTTTATCTTCGACCATGTGGTTCAATTTGAGCATGTAGTTGTAACCAACAGTAGTCTTATTATCATAAGGTTCACCAGTACGACCATCGTAAAGTTGTAATTGTCCATCTAGTGGGAAACCAGCTTCAGTAAGTTCATCTTCAATTTGTTTTTCTGTAATACCATTCAACACTGGAGTAGCAACTTTGTGACCAAGAGCATTGGCAGCAAGACCAAGATGAGTTTCTAACAATTGTCCTAAATTCATACGAGAAACCACACCAAGTGGAGACAAAATAATATCTACAGGAGTACCATCTTCCAAGAAAGGCATATCACCTGCTGGCACCACACGAGAGATAACACCTTTGTTACCATGACGACCAGCCATTTTATCACCGACTTGAATTTTTCTCATATCAGCAACAGTGATTTGTACTTGTTTGATAACACCAGGTTGTAGTTTGTCACCTTGTTCTGTAGAAAATATTTTGACATCAATTACTTTTCCTTGTTCACCATGTTCTAGATAAAGTGAAGAATCACGAACATCACGAGCTTTTTCACCAAAGATAGCACGAAGCAATCTTTCTTCTGGGGTAAGTTCTGTTTCACCTTTTGGAGTAATTTTGCCAACAAGAATATCACCTGAACGAACTTCAGCGCCAATACGTACGATACCTTCAGAATCTAAATGGCGTAACTTCTCTTCACTAACATTTGGAATATCTGAGGTAATTACTTCTTCACCAAGTTTTGTCTCACGAACATTGATAGTATAATCTTCAATATGAATAGAAGTATAACGATCATCACGAACCAATCTTTCAGAAACAATAATAGCATCTTCATAGTTGAAACCTTCCCAAACCATATAAGCTACCAACACATTTTGTCCCAAAGAAAGTTCAGCATCTTTGATAGCTGGACCATCAGACATTGGATCACCTTTTTTCAATTTTTGACCAAGGCTAACTGTTGGACGTTGATTAATACTACTTGAAGCATTTGATCTAATATATTTTGACAAACTGTAAGTAGTCACTTTTCCTTTGGTATCAGTAAATTCAATTTTACCACCATCTACAAAAGTCACTTCACCATTGGCTGGAGCAGTAAAAACATAACCACTATTTAGAGCAGCAATACGTTCAACACCTGTACCAACCAAAGGAGGCTCTGGCTTGATACAAGGTACAGCTTGACGTTGCATGTTGGTACCCATAAGAGCACGAGTAGCATCATCATGTTCCAAAAATGGAATAAGACTAGTAGCTACTGACAAAATTTGATTTGAAGCTACATCAATATAAGCAACTTTGTCTGAATCAATAAGTTGAGGTTCACCATTTACACGAGAAGAAATTCTATCTTCAAGGAAATATCCATCTTTATCCATTGGAGTAGTGGCACTAGAAGTAATTGTTCTTTCTTCTTGAAAAGAATTGAGGTAGACAACTTCACTAGAAACACGAGGTTTTACTTTTATTTCTGTAAGACCTTTTTCTTTTTCCAATTTCTTAGCAATAGTACTGTCAATTTTTTCACCAACTTTGACAATACCTTTCACTTCCATATTAGAAATTTCACCTTCAGTAAAACTGGCTTCATTTTTGACAACACTAATAACTTTTTTGTAAGGAGTTTCCAAGAAACCAAATTTATTTATTTTTGCAAAAGTGGACAAATGTCCGACTAGACCAATGTTTGGTCCTTCAGGAGTAGCAATCGGACAAATACGACCATAATGAGTTCTATGCACATCACGAACTTCGAAACCAGCTCGATCACGAGACAAACCACCAGGTCCAAGAGCAGAAATACGACGTTTGTGTTCAAGTTCTGCAAGAGGATTGATCTGATCCATGAATTGAGAAAGCTGTGAACTCATAAAAAATTCACGAATGACAGAAATGACAGGACGAGCATTGATCAATTTGTTTGGTACAATAGTGTCAATATCCATAGTACTCATACGATCACGAATAATACGTTCCATACGAGCAAGACCAATACGAAAACGATTTTGGACAAGTTCACCAACACCACGAACACGACGATTTCCTAAATGATCAATATCATCAGCTTCTTCTTGGGTCACATTTAGACGAATAATTTCACGCAAAACTTTTACCAATTTATCTTTTGACAAAACTCTTTTTTCTTTGTCATCATAATCTTCTTTGGTAAGACCCAAATTGAATTTTATATCAAATTTGTAAACACCAACTTTGCCAAGATCATAGCGATCAAAGTTGAAAAACATAGCGTGAATAAGACTCTTTGCATTGTCAGCAGTAGCCAAATCACCTGGACGAATACGTCTGTATACTTCTATCAAACCTTCATCTTCATTGGTAGCAGCATCTTTTTTCAAAGTGTTTTCAATGTAATCAATATTTGGGTGATTATTTACATCAGTAAATAATTCTTTTATTTCTTCATCAGTAGAAAACCCAAAAGCACGCAAAAGTGAAGTTGCAGCTACTTTACGTTTTCTGTCTACTTTGATCCAAAGTACGTTATTTTGATCAGTTTCAATTTCTACCCAAGCACCACGATTTGGGATAATTTTTGCTCCATAAAAACGACGACCACGACTCAATTCAGCTGTAAAAAAAGCACCAGCACTACGAATAAGTTGAGTAACCACTACTCTTTCAATACCATTGACAATAAAAGTGCCTCTATCAGTCATGAGTGGCATGTCACCTAGATAAATTTCTTGTTTTTCAGTTTTATTTGTACGTTTGTTGGTTAGACGAACATTGACACGAAGTGGTGCCTCAAAAGTAATATTCTTTTTGATACAAGTCACTTGGTCAAATTTTGGTTCATCAATATAATAATCTTCAAAATAAATTTCCAAATCACGACCAGTGAAGTCAGTAATTGGTGATAATTCATCAAAAAGTTCTCTTAAACCTTCTTCAAAAAACCAATTGTAAGAAGATTTTTGGATTTCTATCAAATCCGGTGCTTCGACCGCATCGCGAAGGGATGTAAAGAACTTGCGTTCCAAGGTCTTAAGCGGTTGACGTTTGTATAATGGAGCCATAAATATTTTTATTTATGTAAATAACTTCAAGTTGTTAAACTACCCGCTATTTCCTACAAAAGATTAGTCACAATCTTCCAATAGTTTGTCACGTCTAGTTTATTAACTAATTTTAGTAATCAAATTTTGATTATTTAATTAGTCAACAAAGCTAAATTATAAATAAAATTTTATTTTTTAAAATAAATAATTTTATGGCTCACTACAGCAACAAAAAAATTCCTTTATTTGAAAAAGGGATTAATTTTTTGATTATTTGTGACAGAAAGCTTGTTGAGCCATGTTGATCCGGATAGTCCGTCCCCTGCGTGGACGCTAATATAGGGGCGATAATACCAGAATTTGGGCTAAATATAGCAAATTTTGCGCAAATTCAACGAAGTTTTGATAATGTGTTTAGAATACATCAAAAATGAACTCTTGTCAAACAGAGAACAGGTGGATAAGTATTTGTCAAGAAAAGGCTTTTTTGGCTTATACTAGCAAAAATATAAAATTAACCTCAAAAAGTACTATAAGTTAACCACAGATTTATCCACAAAATAATACCTTAAATAAAGCAAGAACAAGTAAATTTGTCAAGAAGTAAAAACAGGCAATAAACCTAGATAAAATACAATAAACAATCATATTGTGTGAAATTTGTTTATTAATTATTCAAAAATAACTTCAGACTTCGACTTCATTACAAAACTGTGCTATAATGTTTGCACAAGTATGGACAAAAGAAAAAAGAAAAAACATTCTCGTCTAGACCCTACATTATCACGCGGTATTATAGCCGTGCTTTTGACTGTGTTTGCGATTATTATTATCCTTAGTTTTTTTAATAAAGCAGGTTTTGTAGGTATTATGCTCAACGATTATATCTTGAGTTTTCTTTTTGGTTCTATTAGATATTTTACACCAATTATAATATTGATACTTTCTTGGTTTTTGATAAGAGATATTAAATACAATTATCGACCAACCCATTTGATTGGTTCTCTTATCTTTTTCTTATCACTATCAAGTATCATGCATCTCAATTTCACTACCTCTGATATGTGGCAAGAAGCTCTTAGTGGACATGGTGGTGGAATATTTGGGATGTTGGCTTGGCCAATGAAACAATATTTAGGTATTATTGCTAGCTATGTTATCTTAGTTGGTGTGGTAATTATTTCTGTTTTCTTAATTTTCAATACCACTCTTACATCCTTTGTTATTATCCACCAAAAAATATTTGAAGGTTTAGGTTGGATTGGTAGAAGTGTTTTATTTATTATCAAAAAATTATTTGTACCAAATCCAAACAAATCAAATGTAAAAATCAAAGGCGATTATGAAGAAGAAGAAAATTATACTGATACTGATGATGACAATGTATTAGAAGATGATGAAGAAGAAACAGAAAAACATGGCCGTCGTTTCCTCAGTAAAAAAATTCAAATACAAGAAGAAGATCTAGCCGAAGAAAAAGATAAAAAAGAAATTCCAAAATTTAAAGAAAAGGAAGAAAAGAAAAAAGATGATGTCTGGTCAAAACGTGTCATTATCAAAAATCTACCACCCCTAGAATTATTAACAACCAAAAAAGGCAAGCCAACAAGTGGCGATATCAAATCCAATGCTGAAATAATTCGTAGCACTCTCAATGAATTCAATGTTGGTGTAGCCATGGGAGAAGTACGTGTCGGACCAACAGTCACTCAATATTCTCTAAAACCTGACAAAGGAGTCAAGCTTACCAAAATTACTACCCTATCCAATGACTTGGCTTTGGCTCTAGCTGCTCACCCAATTCGTATTGAAGCACCCATACCAGGACAATCTCTAGTAGGTATTGAAGTGCCAAACCAAAAAACTGCCATTGTCTCTCTGCGAGAATTATTAGAATCAAAAGAATTCACCACACGTAATCACAACCTAATGATTGCTCTTGGCAAAGATGTTGGTGGCAAAGTTTGGTTTGCGGATTTACCAAAAATGCCTCATTTATTGATTGCTGGTGCTACTGGCAGTGGAAAGACTGTTTGTATGAATACTATTATCATGAGTTTGCTTTATCAAAACACTGCAGAAACTCTACGTATGATAATGGTCGATCCAAAAAGAGTAGAGCTCACACTTTACAACGGCATTCCCCATCTTTTGACACCAGTCATCACCAATACCCAACAAACTGTCAATGCTCTCAAATGGTGTATTGGTGAAATGGATAGAAGATTTGAGATGTTATCAAAAGTTGGCAACCGTGATATTACTTCCTACAACGAAGCTTTCAAAGCCAACAAAATGCCTCACATTGTTTTCATTATTGATGAACTTGCCGACCTGATGGCAACTGCAGCTGGTGAAGTAGAAGCTGGAATTATCCGCCTAGCCCAAATGGCTCGTGCTGTAGGTATTCATCTAATAGTTGCAACTCAAAGACCAAGTGTGGATGTCATTACTGGTCTGATGAAAGCCAATATTCCAGCTCGTATTGCTTTTTCAGTAGCTTCACTTGTTGACTCCAGAACTATTCTGGATTGCAGTGGTGCTGAAAAACTTATTGGTCGTGGTGACATGCTTTTTCAAACAGCTGAATTAGGAAAACCTGTTCGTATTCAAGGTTCTTATATTTCTGAATCTGAAATGAAAAGTGTAGTCAAGTATCTCAAAGGAGATGATGAACCAGAATATGATAACTCTATTGTTGAAAGCAAAAAAAATAATGGAGGTACTGTAAATATGTTTGGTGGAGTTTCTGATGATCAAGATCCGCTCTTCGAAGAATGTAAAGATCTAATAATAAAATATGAAAAAGCTAGTGCTTCCTTTCTCCAACGTCGCCTCAAAATTGGTTATGCCAGAGCTGCTAGAATTCTTGATGAATTAGAAGAGGCTGGAATTATTGGCCCTTCCAATGGTGCCAAAGCTCGTGAAATCTTAGCCACAGCCGAGACAGCTGGTCGTACGATGAATGCTGGTGGCGAACACAATGTTTTTTCTGAACCAGAAAAAGATGAGTCCTCCTTCGCTGAAGCTTCGGTGGATGAAGAAGAAATAGAAACACCTGAAGAGACAGAAGATCAATATGCTAATGTAGATATGGATGAAGAGGAAGAAAGTACTGATGACGAAGAAGAATATGACGAAACAAAAACTGAAGATGAAATAGACGATGACCATACACATGACAAACGATCAAATTTTGAGTATTAGAGTTTGTGAAATTTCTAATATGGCAATAATTTGTTTTCATAAATTATTTGTGATTACACGTTAACAAAATTGTATCATTGCACCACATCACACATACGTGAACGTTATACGCCATTGAGTTTTGGTGTATATTTAATCTAAGTTTTAACCAATTAATATGGAAACAAGTAAATCAAAAATTTTCGCTCAATTTGTTGCAGGCATTTTCGGTGGCACAATTTTGGGCATCACAGGACTTCTAACTATGATGAACTATGGCGGGAATCATGGCTGTTGGGCATTTATTGATTATCTCTTCGGTACAGCAGGATATGAATCCTGTGGATCATTTGGATCAATTGCTGGAATTATCATCGGCACAATTCTTGGTATAACAGTCATCAGCAAGGTAAAAATTTCAAATTATTCTAAGGTCGCTATTTACTTACTCTTCGGTGCATTCATTCTACCATTTATATACGGAGTCATTATGTTTTGGCCACCATTTGAGGATGGCGATCTTCTCATTGTACCACCTGCAATTCTTGGATTTATAATCGCTTCAATAATTCCGTCAGTGATTATTACTGGGGCAATAAATTGGCGAAAATTTTTAGGAAGGAATAAATAACAACGACACCAAAACTCAACAAAACATATAGCATGGGATATACGGTTCGCAATCTAAATAGCAAATATTTTTTCTCTATTTAATTTCAAACACTTTTTTATTTTTTATGAATCCTGAAATGAAATCACAAAATCCTTCCAATAATCACAAAGGACTCGAAATGTATTTTTCGCCAGAAATCACTGAAAAATTTGCTGAACATGAACAGAACGAAAAAAATTTCAAAGTTGCTCAAATTGTTGATACCATACTTCTTCAAGAGTCTACTGATTTGAAAACTCCAATTTATTCTGCGGAGTTAGGTGGTGGCGCCCATCCTGATAGATACGACGAGTTTTTCAACAAATTAGCAAACGAACATGGACACATGGATTGGGTTGATGTAGCACCTCTTATGCTCGAACTGGCAAAAAAATACATTTCGAACGAAAAATATCAAAACCGAAAGGACGTTATCACCTTCGTAAAGAGTGAAATATTAGAATATCTGCGTGGGCTTGAAAATGAAAAACTTGACCTTACTATCATGAAGTATACGATTGACCATATTGATAATCTTGGTATGTTATTTGAGCTACTCTCTGAAAAATTGACGCAAAGCGGAAAACTTATCGCCACAATTGGAAGTACAAGTCCAGAATTAAAAAGTTATTCAACTAATGCGCGGTATTTATATAATGGTGAGCAATTCCCTGATAATGAAACTCGTACATTAAAAGACGGTGATAATTTTACAGTCAAGTTTTTCAAAGTATCAGGTAATCCAAATGCTGGCTATATTGAAGGTGCTGAAACACTGAAGTATTTTCATTCAGCTGAAAAAATCAAGCAACTTGCTGAGTCCTACGGTTTTGATTTTTTTCTCGGAGATTGGAAGGATTTTGTTTCGCAAGAGAATCAAAAAGGTGAAACGATGAATCAAGATGTGTTAGTGCTAACAAAAAAATAGCATTTTATAACAACTAAAACTCAATTATCACACACGAACGTCAATTGAAATGGGGGCTATCTATTATCTGTGATTAAGTGTAAGCTTCTAATGATCAACGCCTATTCATTAACCAAAAAAAATCTATGGAACAAACAAAATCCAATGTGGGATCAATAGTCCTCACCATCATTATCACTGCTATTGTGGTAGGAGGTGGAATTTATTACTTCCAAAAAAGTAAAGTTGTTACCCCAAATGAACAACAAACTGGACAGTCACAAACCGAGACAACTAGCAAACCTATAAAATCAGATGAACAGATAGCTCAATCAAAAATGACCGTGACTGATGAAGGTACTGAGTACACAAACTTCATCTATCATTTCTCAGTGATTTTGCCAAAAAGTTGGGGAAAAATTGTAGAGAGCAAAGATGCTATCCTAAGTGAAGTAAAAATTTATGACAACATCCGTTTAGTTTCAGAAAATGATTCTATGCAACGCTACATTCAATTTCAAATTGTAGAAACCAAAGATAAAAACGATTCATTGATTTCTGATTATCCCCAGACATTGATTACAGGTAATCCAACTTATACATTTTATTATTCTGGTAGCCAAGATCTTTCAGGATATGGTGGTATAGAGGAAAGTGTGGATTCAGCAAAAATCCAAGCTGAAATTTTACAAATCAAAGAAAGTTTTAAACTTTTTTAGTAATCAAACCAAACAATATTGTATAAACTATTTGCCTATAAACTTATATAAGTGATGATGTTAACTTAAATAAAAAAACAGACTTCTCCAAAGTCTGTTTTTATATTTTAATAATTTAATATTTTTATACTAAAAATTATTCTTCCACACTCTCATCTTCCCCTACTTTGCCTTTTTCTTCATCTGGAGCTTCGCCAAGTTTTACTGCTTCCCAAACTTTTGTTTTTATTTCCACCATCAACTTTGGATTTTCACGCAAAAATTGTTTAGCTTTTTCACGACCAACACCAAGTTTTTCCTCACCAAAAGTATAACTGTTACCAGATTTGTGAATGACTTTGTAAGTAACACCAGTATCTATCATATCTCCAGAAACTGAAATACCTTCATTGTACATGATATCAAATTCTGTGGTACGGAAAGGTGCAGCAACTTTGTTCTTCACAATTTTTACTTTTACTCTGTTGCCAATAATCTTGTCACCTTGTTTGATTTGAGCACTACGACGAACTTCGATACGAACTGAGGAATAAAATTTGAGAGCAGTACCACCAGTAGTAGTCTCAGGGTTACCAAAAAATACACCAATTTTTTGTCTAGTCTGGTTGATAAAGATAACTACAGTTCTAGTCTTACTTACAATACCTGTCAATTTGCGCAAAGCTTGAGACATTAGTCTAGCTTGTAAACCCATATGACTAGCACCCATTTCACCTTCAATTTCAGCTTTTGGCACAAGAGCAGCGACAGAGTCGACCACTACAACATCTACAGCATTGGAACGAACAAGAGTTTCCAAAATTTCTAGAGCTTGTTCACCTGTATCTGGCTGAGAAATATACAAAGCATTGATATCTACACCAATTTTCTTGGCATATTCTGGATCTAGTGCATGTTCTGCATCCACAAAAGCTGCAATACCACCAAGTTTCTGGACTTCGGAGATGATATGTTGAGCCAAAGTAGTCTTACCACTGGCTTCTGGTCCAAAAATTTCTATAATACGTCCACGAGGTACACCACCAACACCAAGAGCAATATCTAAAGATACTGAGCCTGTAGAGACTGCATCCACTTCCATAGTTTTGGCTTCACCAAAACGCATAATAGAGTTGTCTCCATACTTTTGTTTAATTTGATCAATAGCTGTCTTAGCAGCTTCCATTTTTGGACTTTCTTTCTTGATAGCCATAATACTTACTTTAGTTGAGTTAAATTTGATAAAAAGACAGGCTTATTTTTGGAATAAAAAAGAGGGAAATTCTCTCCTTTGTGCTTAATTTTACTACGTGATAGATATTGTGTCAAACAGCATACGTGTTTATTTCTTGAGATAGAGATGTTATAATAATACACAGTTTTAATACCAAATATGCAAAAATATACAGAAGAAAGACCTTGGGGAAAATTCAAACAATTTTGTCACAATGAACAAGTGACTGTCAAAATAATTTCAGTGAAACCACACTCTAAATTAAGTCTTCAATACCACCACAAAAGAGATGAATTCTGGAGAGTAGTGAGTGGTAAGGGACAAATTATTATTGGTGAAGAGATTATTGATGTACAAATTGGTGATGAACATTTCATACCCAAGACTACCAAACACAGGATGATGACAAAAAATGATGAATTAGAAATTATGGAAATATCTTTTGGAGAATTTGATGAAAACGATATTATACGATTGGAAGATAATTATAATAGAAAATAAAAAAACGACCTACGTCGTTTTTTTGTATATTTAAATAAATTTACCTCAAAGAAATACCACTATTATTTTTGTAAATTACGTTCCTAACCTCTTCAGTAGTTTTACCATGTTTGTTCTTGGCTTCTATTACAAAAGTATTGATACCTGGTAGAAGATTTATACTCTGGCTGAAGTTTCCATTTTCATCATTTTTTACCAATTCATCATTGATAGTGATTTGAATTTCTGGATCAGTTTTACCATTGACGTCTACAAAATTGCTATTACTAATAAAACCATTTTCTGGAGATATTACTAATAGAATTGGTGGCGTCAAAACATTTTTGACATGAAAACCAAGAAAAAGAAGAAGTAAAAACACAAATATACCAAAAAATGAAAACCGTAAAATATTTGGTATATTACTAAAATGGTATTTTCTGTATTTTAAATTTGGCGTATTATCTTTTGGTGTTTCGTATGTCAATTCTTCGTTGACAAATTGCTCTACAAAACACATCGCATCCTCTCCCAAAGCTTGGACATACTTTTTTACAAAATTCTTTTTGTACAAAGAAGATTGTGGCAAATCCGAAAAACGACATTCTTCGATTGCTCTTAAATATTCTTTGTTTATTTTGGTTTTTGATTCTAATTCTAACAAAGAAATATGTTTTTCTTCACGCAAAGCTTTGAGACGAACACAAATTCTTGTGGTAGGTAACAAACATTTCTTTTTGAAAGATACTTCCATAAATTATTGGTAAATCAAATTTATATTTATACCAGTATAATAATATTGTAATATTTCTCGCCAATTTTTACCACCTTCATCAGCCATATAGGCAGCATCACGAGCACTCATACCTACGCCATGACCAAACAAAGATTTGTGATCTCTCTGATCATAAGTAGCTGGGACTGATACAAGCCAAGGCTTGATGGCTCCACCCCAAACTTCTGTCCAACTTCTCGTACGACCATCACTATTACCATAGTATGGTGTAATGACTATATTATTGTCATAAGTAATCATATATCCCCTAGTAGCTTTTTGGGCAGCGACTACATTTGGCATGAGTAATTCACTAGCTACACCTAGATAAAGTTGGTCACCAGTATTGGCAACTACATCAAAATTACGAGAATCATGTTTGTTGGTATATTCTTTGATATAATAACCATAAGTACGAGCAGCTACTAACAAAGCTTTGACATATTCTGTCGGACCAATATTGGAAGTTTCAGCAATACCAGCTATATAATCTTCTATCAAAACTTCTTCAATCACATACACGTCTGCCCCACTATTTGTTTTTCGTAATTCCATTATACCACGATATTTGTTGAAGTTTACAGGCCCTTTCCAAGTCACTGCCCTGTTGTAATTTACTAGAGAAAAAATAGCATGCATATCATTTTGTGGCACAAGACGAATGAATTGATTGGTAGAAAAATCTAATCCAAAAGAATTGAAATAATAAATACCATCTAGATAATACATTGTAGCAAGAGTATTTCTACTCAAAATACCTTGCTGTATATCGCCAGCAAAAACAAGATAATTGTCATCAGCTGATTGGAATTTGACTTTATCTTCTGGATTTTGCCAAACCCCTACTCTAATAGTAGGCTCTTGTGTAAGGCGTGGTACTTCTTGATTGATGATTGGTGAATCAGAATAATTGGCAGCATTAGCAGTCACATTTACTGGAATATTTATTTCCATGTTATTTATTTCTTTGTCGTCAGCTTTTAATTTTAAGGTCAAAGTATAAGCTCCAGCTTTGCCAGGTGTCACAAAATTGAACTGATCTCTTGTGGTACCCCATTGAGTTATTTCTTGAATTTTTTCCAAAATAGTATTGCTATCTTTCCAGTCAGAATCAGCAAAAGTAAGATTTGAAACTGAATCACTTGCCAATGACACAGGGCTGTTGGCGACAATAGAATATTTTTGCCAAGTAGCTGTACCTAAATTTTGCAAACCTAAAATAATTTTTACTTTTTTACCACCTTGAGCTGTTACACTTTTGGTATTTAGGATAAATTGTTTGGCCTGATAGTCACTAGAAGCGACTTTGTCTGTAGTAGTACTGTTTAATGTAGTGTTTGTAGAACTATTATTTGATGTAGAAACTATAGTTTTTGGTACGACATTTAAAATAAAATAAAAATAACCACCCTTAACCCAAGAATAGTTTTGTGCAGCTAACCAAAATTTCTCAGTATATGTCCCAACTTTTTCAGGAGCTTTTATTTGGATACTAATCGTACCTGTTTCACCAGGTTTTATTTTGCCAGCAATTTTGGCTGTTTGTTCTTTGTCCAACCAGTTGGCTCCAGCAAAATCAGAATTATGATAACGTGGTTCCATAGTAAAAGCAGAAATAAAATTTTTGCCATTACCATCCCAAGTTGCTGTGCCGATATTTTTGAACTTGAAATCTACAGTAATCGTAGCTCCAGCTTCAATTTTGATAGGATCATTGACACTTTGACTAATATACTTGGCAGCAAAACCAGAATCACGTACTGTTACTACTGGCAAAGTAGCTGATCTAGTAATAGAAGGTGCAAAAATACTACTTATAATAAGTAAACCTATAAAATATAAAGAAACTTTTTTGGAAATCATAAAATACAGGTTATAAAGCAGATAAATTAGTTTTAATTATTATAACACATTCTGCTACTTTTCTCCAACAGCCCTATTGGCCAAGTAGATATTGCTAAATTAAGCAAAATTTGTTAAAATGGGCATAAGTTTTTATAGTTGAAATTGTTCTAAATGTTGTATCATTTTATTTGTTATAATTGATTAGTCATCTACAACATTTTAGAACACCTAAAACATTTACCACAATTTTATGTCAGTCACCAAACAAGTCGCTCACAATACTTTTTTTCAAATGCTAGGTAAAATTATCTCGACTTTTTTTGGTTTGGCAGCTGTTGCTATGATGACACGTTATTTGGGCCAAGAAAAATTTGGTTGGTACATTACCACTATTTCCTTTTTGGGCGTGATAGGAATATTTATAGATTTTGGTATGACACCAGTCACTGCCCAAATACTTGGCGAAAATAAATTTGATAAAACAAAAATATTCAATAATCTTGTCACTTTTAGATTTTTGTCTGCTATTTTTTTCTTGAGTTTAGCTCCACTCATTGCCTTGTTCTTCCCTTATCCAAATACTGTCAAAATTGCTATTAGTTTTACAGCTATATCTTTTGTGGCAATTTCTCTAAACCAAGTTTTTATTGGGTTTTTACAAGAAAAACTCCAAATGCACATTCAAGCTATTGGAGAAATAATTGGTAGATTTGTCTTAGTCATTGGTCTTCTGATAGCCATATACAACCAAGCTCAATTTCTGACTATCATGCTAGTAATAATTTTGGCTAGTATTGCTTACACTACCACACTCTATTTATTTATACGCAAAAAAACCAAACTAAATTTCAGTTTTGACAAAAATATTTGGCGAGAAATTATCATAAAAATGTGGCCAATAGCTGTAGCTATAATTTTCAATGTAGTTTATTTGAGAGGAGATTTATTGTTATTAAGTTTTTTTGGTTCACAAACTGATGTTGGGATTTATGGTGCAGCTTACCGAGTCATAGATATTGTGGTCCAGACTGCCATGATGATCATGGGGGTGATGTTGCCACTACTAGCCACTTCTTGGGTACAAAAAAACAAAGAAGAATTCAAACAAAGATACCAAGTAGCATTTGACGCTATGATGATACTAGCTATCCCGATGTTTACTGGTTTGTTTTTGTTATCTCACAAAATAATGGTTCTAGTAGCTGGACAAGATTTTTTTATTTCTGGTAATGCTTTACAAATTTTGTCTTTGGCGATTTTGGGTGTTTTTTGGGCAGGAATTTTTGGACATCTAGTCGTAGCTGTCAATCTCCAAAAAGAAGTCTTATGGGTTTATATCAGTAATGCTATTATTACTTTCACTGGTTATATGATTTTTATCCCAAAATATGGTATGTATGGAGCAGCTTGGATGACAGTATTTTCTGAATGGTATACAGCTGTTATGGTCACTTTGGTAGCCAGAAAAAATGTCAAAGAAAAAATAAACTATAAATTTCTCACAAAAGTAATATTCTCAAGTATAATCATGGGAGTCTTCATAATTCTACTAAACAAAATACAAATTCTAATTTTGATAACAATTAGTATAGCTATCTATACTTTGATGCTATTTGCAACCAGAGCTGTTTCCAAAGGACAAATGAAAGATATTTTAAGTCTAAAGAGCTAACAACATGGCTATAAGCATTTTGACAATTATTTTTCTAGTGTTATTTTCTATTTTAGCTTGGCGAAATTTTGCTTATGCTTTGTTTTTATTTTTTGTTTTGTTACCAAGCTATGTCTTGAGATTTCAAATAGGTCCCTTACCTGCTACTTTGTTAGAATTACAATTTGCGATTATTTTTATTTTTGGAATTTACAAATTTCACAAACAAATTTCTACGCAACTGAAATTTTATTTCAAAAAATATCCTTACTTCTTTTTTTTCTTACTACTTTTTGTATTAGCTTCTATTATTTCCATTTTTACCAGTGCAGATATAAGAAAAGCTCTTGGTGAATGGAAAGCTTTTTATATCGAGCCTATTTTATTTTTCTTAATATTGCTTGGTTTGGATAAAAAATATAGCCAAAATTTGACTACAGCAATTTTGCTTTGTGGACTTGTTACTTCTCTACTAGCAATTTTCCAACACTTTACTGGCTTTCTAGTGCCTCATGCTTTTTGGGAAAATCAAAATACTTATAGAGTTACGGCTTGGTATGGTTTCCCAAATGGTGTTGGATTATTTTTAGCTCCGCTTTTTGCCTTAGCTTTTTACAATATTTTCAAATACAAAAAAATAAATTGGCAGACTATCATTGCCATCTTGTTTATTCCCACAAATATTCTAGCAATATTCTTTGCCAAATCTACTGGCGCTCTAATTGCTATAGCTGGAACAATTTTCCTCTTATTATTTTTTTACAAAAAAACTAGATTATTAATAACTATTTTTACAATTACCGGATTTGTTTTGTTATTTTCTTTATCACAATTAGCTAGTATCAAAACAGAAATCACTATGCAAGACAGATCCGGACAAATCCGTCTTGGTATTTGGCGTGATACAGCAAATTTTCTCAAAGATCACCCTCTTACTGGCTCAGGTATAGCTTCTTATAATTTACGCATTGTACCATATCACCAAAAAGTAAATGGTGAAAAAATTGAAATCTTTCACCATCCTCACAATATATTCCTAACTATCTGGATCAATACAGGAATACTAGGACTAATAGCATTCTTAGGAATTTTGTTCAATATTTTTTATCTAAATATTTTTGAAAAAAAGTTGACTACACAAAATTATATTGTTTTAGTTAGTCTAATAAGTTTATTAATCACTGGTTTGGTGGATTCACCTATTATAAAAAATGATTTAGCAATAGTATTTTGGTTTATTGTATTTTTGAATATTATACCTAATCAAAATGGAGAGATGTCTGAGTTGGTTGAAGGTGCCGCTCTCGAAAAGCGGTGTATCTGAAAGGGTACCGAGGGTTCGAATCCCTCTCTCTCCGCCAATTTTCAAACAAACGTCAATTTGGGAAATAAGGCTATATATTTTGTGAGTTGTTTCTGGATTGAATGAAAACCTTTTAATAAATTTATACATATTTTTATCTTATATATTAATTATATTTGATTGTATGCGATTATATTGGTTTTATTAAATGTACATAGATAAATATGCAATAATTTATCTTAACCTGAATTGAGTCATTTATTTTCTAACTTTGCGTGTTTAAATTTCGGTTGACTGGTGGGCTAAAACGGCCTATACTAAACTACAGCGTTTACCCATTTTTTAATAAAATTATGGACAAAAAGATTTTGGAACATTACCTAAAATTTAGTACTTTCACTAACCCAGGTTGTTATAAAGATTTTTTGAAAAAATTACCTGATGACGTTAAAGAACTTGGTAATTTGATAAGCCACCAAATTATTCATCGCATAACATTAAAAGACGGGAATACAAATACCAACAGTGATAAGAAATATGGAGACATGAAAAAATTCCCATGGTATAGATTGAGATGTGAGGACGGGGTTTTAACAAATACGGTAGCTATGATTGCTGAACTACTAAGGCTGGACGATAAAGGCTTCCTATCAGATAGAAAAGTTGAAAATAAGATTGTTGTAACTTGTAGGTATGTGGCCATACTAATGGCCTCGATTTTAAAATCAAAAGGCATTCCTTGTCGTGTTCGTTCTGGTTTTGCACCATATTTTTTTAAAGGTAGTCATGATCATTGGATAAACCAATATTGGAACAAAAATAAAGAAAAATGGGTTACTTTTGATGCCGACGGATTCTTTGAAGGCTTCTTAAAATTTGACCAGTATGACATACCAACAGAAAAATTTGATTGGTCTGCTAATACTTGGCTTGGAATACGAAACGGTCAACTCAAAGCAGATAATTTTATCAACGCCGGCGGTTTTAATGGCCTAATGCCTGTAATGTGGGAATTATTTTATGATTTCCATTGTCTAATGAACAACGAAATCACCTATACTCAAATGCCGAGCTATGTACATTCAAAATTTGATAAACTAACAGAAATTGATTTCAAAAAACTCGACGAATTGGCAGAATTAATGTTAGACCCTGATAAGAATTTTAACAAACTCTTTAAAGTCTGGAACACAAAAAAGAAATTCAGAATTTTGAACGATACGCTTATTGGAGATGTTGATCATATATAAAATTTGTCATGCTTACCAAAGAACAACAAAAATGGCTTGATCATCTAAGCGATATCAAAAAGATAGCCATTGTTCCGTATAATCCAAAAACAAAAGAAGTGTTTAAAATAATCAAAGCAGAGTTAACAAAAATACTGGGTAAGGTAAGAATATCGCACCGAGGCTCAACAGCCATGAGAATATCAGGGCAAGGCGAAATTGATCTTTATATTCCTGTTTGCAAAAAAGATTTTAATGATACTGTTGCCAAATTGGTAAAATATTTAGGTGAAGCAGGTAGTTTATACGAATATAAACGAGCAAGATTTATAAAATACATAGATGGTATTAAGATTGAGATATTTGTTATTAACAAAAATGATAGTAGTTGGAAAACTAGTATAAAATTTGAGAAATACTTAAAAGGCAATTCTAAAGCTTTGGCCGAATATGAAAGATTAAAAAACAGAGCGAATGGTCAATCTATAAGAAAATATTACACTTTAAAAACAATCTTTATAAACAAAATTTTACAAAAAATTGATTATGAAAATCCGTCTAGCTCGTGATGAAGACTATGTTGTTATAGCACGACTACATCGTCAAACAATTCGCCAAGTAAATAAAAAAGATTATAATAAAGAACAAATCAGAGTTTGGTCTGGTCGTACCAGCACAAAACGTTTTCGTGAAAGCGCCCACATGTGCAAAAGATGGGTAGCTCTTGATACTGAAAAAGTTATTGGTTTCGCCGATCACCCTTTGGACAAATGCGTTTTATGGGGTTTATTTGTTCACAAAGATTACATTGGGAAAAGTGTGGGAAGTAAGTTGATAAAAAAAGTCGAAGCTTCACTACTCAAACAAGGTTGTAAAAATATAAAAATAGAATCAACAATTACTGCCAAAGAATTTTATAAAAAACAAGGTTATAAAGTTAGAAAAAAAAGTTTTCATCAATTTGAAAATCAAAAAGTGGAAACTTATATTTTATCAAAAAAAATAAAATAACCATTATTTATAACCACAACAAAAAGGCAACTGTTTAGAGCAGTTGCCTTTTAAGTTTTTCGAGCCTTTTATTTTTTAGTTTCTTCTACCTTTTTTTCAGCTTTCTTTTCTTTTTTTTCTTCTACTTTTTCTTCGTCTATCGAAGCCTTAGCGGAGGAGGATTTTTCCTCTTCTACTTTTTCTTCAACTTTCTTTTCTTTCTTATCTTCTACTTTATCTTCTTTTTTACCAACACCTTCTAATTTCAAACCTAGACGATGTTCAGCTGGTTCTATAGAGATAATTTCAAAGTTGTATTTTTTACTAACTTCAAATTTGGAAAGAAGCATCTTAGTATCTGAAACACGTTTATCACTAAGATCAGAGATATGAGCTAGACCATGAATTTCATTGTCTAGTTTTACCATTAGACCAAAAGGTTCAATTTTGTGTACTTCAGCATTGACAATTTGTCCAACTTTGTAAGTATCTTTTACTTTTTTCCAAGGATCAATAATAAGCCTCTTGATAGATAAATAAATTTTTGATTTGTTCAAATCAATAATTTGAGCTTTGATTTTGTCACCAACTTTCAATATTTCACGAGGATGACTAATTCTTTGCCAAACAATTTCAGAAATATGAACAAGACCTTCCAAATTGGTACCAAATTTTATAAAAGCACCAAATGAAGTAAGAGCACTCACTTCTCCTTCTACAATGTCACCAACACTATAAGAATCAAGTACGTTTTTTTGTTCTTCTTCCCAAACTTCTTTTTCAGAGAAAATAAGTTTTTCATCATCCATGTCAGCTGTAATAACTTTTACTTTGATAGTCTCACCAATAAATTTTCTCAAATGTTCCAAAATTCTATTTTTGTCACCACCTTGTACACGTGGGTAATTATTTGGATTCAATTGTGATACTGGCATGAAACCTACCAAGGCATCAGATTGAAGCATAAGACCACCTTTGTTGGCAGCCAAAATTTTTGCTTTGACAATGTCACCTGTTTTGACATGTTCAGCCATTCTACTCCAAACCAATTTGTTTCCAGCAACACGGAAAGATAATTCCATTTCACCGTTTTCATTTTCATCATCTATAACAGTAGCTTCTACTTCAGTACCTACTTTTATATCTGTAAATTCTTTTGATTCAGAAAATAATTCTGGACCACGGACAACACCAACAATAAGTCCGCTAACGTCAACACGAACTTCGCCTTTATCTATAGCGATAATTTTACCTTTTACCAAATCTCCAACTTTTGGAATGTTGGCAAAGTAGTCTTTTAAAAGTTCTTCAAAACTTTGACTAGACATAAATTAATAATTTAACCCGCTTTTGCGAGCCCTCAAATATTGAGGTTTAATAAAAAGCCTTTTTGTACCTAATTTAGACAAAATTTAAGGCTCGAATACTATAACAAATGATGTAATTTTTGTCAAGAATGAAGCAATACAACACCCAAACACTAACACCTTGGTACTTAAACAAAAACACCCACAAATTATTAGTAGGGTGTTTTTATGTTTTAATGTTTTTATGATTTAATATTTTAATGAAAAATTACACAAAAGCAATCGCAGCAATCTTATCATTTGGATCTTTGAAACGCATAATACGTACTCCCTGAGTAGCTCTACCCAAAGTAGAAATACTTTTCAAAGATGTACGAATTACCTGTCCTTTGACAGAAACAATCATAATATCTTTTTCTTCTGTAATATTGACTATCTGACTACTTATGATTTTACCTGTTTTGGTTGTAATAGCCATAGTCTTGATACCACTACCACCACGACCTTGGACTTTGTATTCATTGATTTTGGTCTTCTTACCCATACCATTTTCAGATACTACTAATAATTCCAATACTTTCATTTTGACTAGACTGTTGTCAATAATACTCATACCCACGACTTCATCAGTGGATTTCAATTTGATAGCTCTCACACCAGAAGCAGTACGGCCCATAGCTCGGACATCTTTTTCTTTGAACCTGATAGATTGACCCAAGGATGTCGTAATCATAATATCATTGTTGCCAGCAGTTGGCTGAACCCATTCAAGCATATCATTTTCTTTCAATTTCAAAGCAATGAGTCCTGATTTACGAACATTTTTGAAATCTTCAATTTTTGTTTTCTTGATATTTCCTTTACTTGTCACCATGATCAAAGATTCATAACTACTAAGATTTTCTAATGACAAAAATATAGAAACTTTTTCATTTGGTGCTAGTTGTAAGAAATTGACCAAAGCCTGACCTTTGGAGGTACGAGTAGCTTGTGGAATATCATAAGCACTAAGTTGGAAAACGCGTCCACGAGTAGTGAAGAAAAGAATATTGTCATGAGTGTTGGTAGAAATTATTTTATCTACCACGTCTTCTTCTTTGGTAGTCAAACCAATCACACCTTTTCCACCACGACTTTGTTGCTTGAAAGTGTCTGGTGGCAAACGTTTGATATAACCATCACGACTAGAGATAATAAGTGTTGGCTCATTTGGTACCAAATCTTCAATATTGAATTCTTTGACACCATGAGAAATAATTTGAGTACGTCTTTCATTACTATAAGACATCTTAATAGAAGTGATTTCTTCTTTGATAAGATTCAAAATTTTCTTTTCACTCTTGAGCAAAGCTTCTAAATCAGCAATAATTTTTTGTTTTTCTTTTAGTTCGTCTTCTATTTTCTTGCGCTCAAGATTTGCTAGTTGTTGTAATTTCATTTCAAGAATAGCTGTAGTTTGTCTTTCACTAAAACTAAATTTACTCATCAAATTTACTTTGGCCTCTTCTTTGTCTTTTGATTTGCGGATCAAAGAAATAATTAGATCAATTTTGTCCAATGCTTTTTTGAGACCTTCCAAAATATGAGCCCGATCCAATGCTTTGTCCAATTCGAATTGAGTACGACGACGAATAACTATTTGACGATGTTTCAAATATTCTTCCAAAACTGTTTTCAAATTCAAAACTCTAGGTTGAATACCATCTACCAGCGCCAACATATTGACATGAAAAGTAGTTTGTAATTGAGTGAGTTTGAAAAGTCTATTCAAAATCTTTTTTGGATAAGCATCTTTTTTTATTTCAATTACAATACGTACACCATCTCTATTGGATTCATCACGCAAATCTTTGATACCTTCCAACTTTTTCTCTTGTACCAACATAGCTATCTTTTCTATCAAGGTAGCTTTGTTTACTTGGTAAGGAACTTCTGTAATAATAATATTTGTTCTATCCCCTTTGTCAGTTTCTTGAATATCTGTCTTAGCACGCATCACAATACCACCACGACCAGTAGCATAAGCAGCTGCTATGTCTTTTTTATTATAAATAATTCCCCCAGTTGGAAAATCTGGACCTTTGATATATTCAGTCAATTCTTCAATACTTAATTTTGGATTTTCAATCAAGGCCATTATGCCATCACAAAGCTCAGACAAATTGTGAGGAGGAATATTTGTCGCCATACCCACAGCAATACCCATACTACCATTCAAAAGCAAATTTGGTAATTTGGCTGGCAACACTCTTGGTTCTTTGTAAGAACCATCATAAGTTGGCACAAAATCAACTGTATTTTTGTCAATATCTACAATCAATTCTTCGGCAATAGCTCGCAATTTGGCTTCAGTATAACGCATAGCAGCTGCACTGTCTCCATCCATAGAACCAAAATTACCCTGACCATGGACAAGCATCTCACGCATGTTGAAATCCTGAGCCATACGTACCAAAGAATCATAAATAGCACTGTCACCATGTGGATGGAATTTGGCCATCACCTCACCAACTACGTGAGCTGATTTCTTGGACTTGGCAGTATGTTTTAGACCCAAACCCCACATCGCATAGAGAATACGACGATGTACTGGTTTTAGACCATCACGAACATCTGGCAAAGCACGAGAAACAATCACACTCATAGCATAGTCCAGATAAGATGTTTCCATTTCTTGTACCAAATTTATTGGTTCAATTTTTTCGACAATTTCCCCCTCTACAACACTTTCATCTGTATTATTTTTAGATTTTTGAATACTTTTCAAACGTGGCATAGATTTTAAATTATTAATTTTTGGTTGTGGTGCTTACAAACAAACTATTTAAAGCATCTTGTAATTTTTGAAAATTATCAGTACTTGTAGTATTGGTTTCTACAGTACTACTAGTAGTCAAATTTTTCAAGTTTTCTGTTTTTTTATTTTGCCCATCATCAAAATTTTTGAAAATATTTTGCAATTCTCCTTTGCTATCTTGCAAAGAATCAAGTGGTCCGTTGGAATTACCTTTGTTGTCAAAAAATAAGTTGCCAATACTTAGTATCCATAAACCAAAAATGACAATGGTAAAGATTATTACTGCTGACCAAAGCCAGACTTTACTGTTTTTTGGTGAACTATAAATCTGAGCAGTTGTTTTCTTGATAGGTATAGAAATCTCTCTGGATACAGGCACTTTTATACTTTCTTTCTCTTCTTTTTCTTCATTTACTTCATTTTGCTTATACATTTCTTGCATTATAGCAGATGGTAAATCTTTGACAGCTTTTTTGATATCTTGATTATTTTTTTTGGCTGTATTTTTACTCACCTGTTTTTTGGTTTTTCCAAATTTCTTATTTTTCTTTCCATCAAGACTGCTTTTTTTATTTTTTTTGACAGACATATATAAATTAATTTCAAATTTTTAATTTTCAATTTTAAAACAATTTTCAATTTTAAAAATTTTCAAATAATACCACAATACTATTTACATTTAAAAAAATTTGTACTTTCGACTTTACGAACTTTATGGACTTTATGGATTTGTCTATTCCTTTTCCAAAACAACCACCATAGTATCTTCTTCTGGTAAATCTTTTTCTTTGATGATAACTTTCTTTTCTGGTGTACTATTTTTACTGCCAATTTCTTTGAGAAATGTATCTATGGCTTTGGCATCTGGATCATTGTCAGAATTAAACGCATAAGGAATTACAATTTTTGGCTCAATTTCATTGATTAGCTTTATAGCATTTTCTGCATCAAAAGAATCTGGATGACCTACAGGCAAACACAAAATATCAATATTAGAAAGAACTTCCAATTGTCTAGCAGTGAGTTGTTTTTTGATAATACCGACATGAGCCAAAGTCATATTTTCACTATCAATACGCAACATGATTTGTCCAGCTTCGTGACCATCTACAGCAGTAATAAGTACACCTTTTGTGTCCACTTCGCCAGGTGTAGAAAAAACAAAAGGATCACCTGACAAGGTAATAATATCTTTTTCACCACGAGTATAAAGAGCGATGTCTGGAGTCAGACTACGTGGACAAGCACCTTTTGTCTGTTTGTAAGCATCTATAACTATAGTTACATCTTTTTCAAAAGGTTTTGTCTGAATTTTTATGGCACTATTGCCAAGCCAAGAAATATGCATAAATTGATGTTTATTAAAGCTAAAAAGACCAAAAAGTCTGTAATTTAATCTTTATTTTTGTTTAAATACAGAGATATTATATATGATTTTAATCAATAAGACAAGACCTTATAACAGACCTTGTAACAATATAAAAAAAAATATATAATAAAGCTAAACAAACTTATGTCTTATTACAAAATCATTTCCGAACTAAAAAATCTAGCCAACCCTACCAAAGCCAAACTTCTCTCTGGTTTTTTCAAAACTGGCAAAAATCAATATGGTGAAGGCGACAAATTTATTGGCATTACTGTCCCTGAACAAAGAAAAATTGCCAAAAAATATTATGAAAAAATAAGTTTTGGAGACTTGCAAAAAATACTAGAAAACAAAATTCATGAATATCGCCTAACAGCTCTCATAATTTTGTGTTACAAATATGAAAAAACCAAAGATGAAAATCTCAAAAAAGAAATCTACAATTTTTATATCAAAAATTTGCAATTTGTAAACAATTGGGATCTAGTAGATGTCACCACTCCCAATATAGTTGGGAATTATTTATTTTATAATCAAAATAAAAAAAATATTATCTATAAATTAGTGAAATCAAAAAATCTTTGGGAAAGACGCGTAGCTATTTTAGCTACATTCAAATTTATTAGAGAAAAACAATTTGAAGACAGTCTAAAAATCTCCGAAATACTACTTTTTGACAACCATGATCTAATTCACAAAGCAGTTGGCTGGATGCTACGAGAAATTGGCAAGAGAGATACGAAAGTTTTGATAAAATTTCTAAATCAACACACTACAAAAATGCCTCGCACCATGCTAAGATACGCGATTGAAAAATTCCCAGAGGAAATAAGAAAAAATTATTTAAATAAAAAATAATTCAATTACAACACTTTCAACATTTACAACATTCAACTATGAAAATAATTTCTTGGAATATAAACGGCATTAGAGCTGTAATAAAAAAAGGCTTCACAGATTTTTTGCAAACTACAAAACCAGACATATTAGGTTTACAAGAAGTAAAAATTGGCGATTCACATCGTGAAAAAGAAATTTTCAATTTTGCCAATTATATTGAAAATTGGAATTCAGCCAAACGTCCTGGTTACTCTGGTACCATGACACTTATCAAAGATAAATCTGAAGTACAAAAAACATTTATTAAACACACCACAGGACTTGGTGTAGAAAAATTTGATGATGAAGGACGTGCCCAAACTTTAGAATTTGCAAATTTCTATTTTGTAAATTGTTATTTCCCAAATACGCGCGATGATTTGTCCAGACTTGATTTTAAAGAAGAATTCAATGATGCATTTTTGAAATACATAAAAAAACTTGATAAGAAAAAACCAGTCATTGCTGTCGGTGACTACAATGTTGCTCACGAACCAATCGACCTAGCTAGACCAGAACCAAATGAAGGTAAAGCTGGTTATACCAATGAAGAAAGAAAATGGATGACCAAATTTACTGAAGCTAATTTTGTAGATACTTTTAGAAATTTTAATCCAAAAAAAGTTCAATACAGTTGGTGGAGTTTTCGTGCTGCAGCTCGCACTAGAAATATTGGTTGGCGTATTGATTATGTGTTGGTTAGTAAAAGATTTGTAAAGAAAATAAAAAAAGCTTTTATTTTGGATGAGGTAAATGGCTCTGACCATTGTCCTGTTGGTATAGAAATTGATTTATAAACAACACCACTTATTGACAAAACAACCAAAATAGTCTACAATAATACAGCTTTTGATTGAAATAACAAAAGCTGTGTCAAAGCTCTGGTATCCTTCAGCGCGAATAAGTAGGAATATAAAAATTTATATCTCTACTCTTTCGCTCAGAAGGTCTGAGCAAACTCGAGTAAACCAAAAACTGTCAGAGAAAAAGATGAAAAATCTAAACTTTGTGCTCACCGCCTGGACATTGTGTCTGGCAATATTCCCCATCGTAACGGTGATTGTTATTGGATTTAACCACTAGACACACCTCTCGCCCAAAACCTTCCCGACCCGCGTCGGGAAGGTTTGGACGAGAATAAAAATAAATATATCAAATCGCCTTAAGGGCGTTTTTTGTTATAAAAAACAATCCAGATTGAATCGGGATTGTTTTTCAAATAAACAAAATAAAAAATTACTTCAAAAATCCATCTACTAATTGCCCCACAAAATAACCAATCAAAGCAGCTAATGAAGCAAGAGCTGTCATCTCTAATCCAGCTTTCCACCATTTTCTCTTGGTAAATCTTGTGGTGAAAATACCCAAAACAAACAAACCAATCAAAGTAAAAACAATGGAAATAGGAACAGCATCATGAATAGGAAAAAGGACATAAGGTATAAGAGGTATTGATCCACCAACCACATAAGAAGCAAACATTACCCAACCTTTTTTTATCGGATTATCAGTATTGTCTGTAATAATATCCAATTCACGATAAGCCATTTCTTTTAGAAAAAGATGTTTGTCTTTGGAGGCTATCAAAGCCATATCTTTGGCCATTTTTTTTGGCCAACCATCACCTACATACATTTCAAACAATTCTTCTTTTTCATCTTCTGGATACTTTTGTAGTTCTTCTCTTTCTTCGTAGAGTTTTCTATCATCAGTGTCTTTTTCAGATTTGTTGGATAAATAAGAACCTACTGCCATTGATATTGATTCAACAGAAATAACCACAAAACCTGAAAGCAAAGTAGTAAATTGACTATTGGTCGCTGTTGCAATACCAGTCACAGCTCCAAGGGTAGAGACCATACCATCTTCCAAACCAAAAACTATTTCTCGCAAAAGTGAAGGAGAAATTTTACTTTGGATATGATGAATATATTCGTTGTTGTGAGGAATTGTCATAATAAAAGTCTAAAAGTTTATAAAGTCAAAAGTCCATAAAGTCTAAATACCACAAGACTTTTTACTTTCTTGTCCACCTTTGATGGAATGGACTTTATAGACTTTATTCTAACATAAATGGACAAAAAACCAAAATTATGCTAAGATAACAACAATATGAATACTCTAAAAATAGAAAAATTAGTTTTTGGTGGACAAGGTTTGGCTAGACTAGACAACAAAGTAGTTTTTGTTTGGAATGCCCTACCAGGAGAGGAAGTAGAATACAAGATAATCAAAGATAAAAAAGATTATCTAGAAGCTGTAGCTACAAAAATTATCAAAGTTTCTCCAAAAAGAGTAGAAGCACAAGAAGCAGAATTCCTATCCACTTCACCTTGGCAAATAGTTTCTTACGAAACAGAAAACAAATGGAAAAAAGATATAACAGAAGAAACTTACAAAAAACTTGGCGGCGAAATTTTTGCTGACTTAGATATTCCTCTTGTTTTTGATAAATTAGACAAAAATTATCGCAACAAAATGGAATTTAGTTTTACAGAACTTGAAGACCATTCAAAATCTCTAGCTTTTTTTGAACGTGGAGGACGCAGGACCTTTGCAGTCCAAGGTTCTATTTTAGCTGAAGAAATTATCAATGAAACAGCGAAATATATTTTGGCATGGGTAAATGAAAATGAAATATCAATGCGTAGTTTGAAATCTCTAATTATTCGAAGTAATGGGCAAGGACAAGCTATTGCTGCACTTTTTATCAAAGACAGATTGAGTTTTGAAAATTATCCAAAACTAAAAACTAATTTACTTGGTTTCCAAGTCTACTATTCCACTCACAAATCCCCTGCTTCTGTACCAACTGCATTACTATATACTACAGGACAAGATTATTTATTAAGTGATATTGCTAAAATAAAATTAAAATTTGGTTTACTTAGTTTTTTCCAAATTCATATTCCAGTGTTTACAACTTGTCTAGCACAAATAAAAAAACATATCCCAAAAAATTCTTCTGTCTTAGACTTTTATTCTGGAGTAGGATCTATTGGTTTACCATTAGCAAAAATCTGCAAAGATCTAGTCCTAGTAGACAACAATGAAGAAGCCATTGACTATTCACAAGAAAATATAAAATTAAATAAATTAAAAAATACAGAGGCTTTTTGTAAACCAGCTGAAAAAATTACTGAGCTTATTACTTCTGACAAAATCCTAATTGTAGATCCACCACGAGCTGGTATGCATGACAAAGTGATTGATAGAATCTTACAAGTCACACCACCAAAAATTATTTATCTTTCTTGCAACATCTCTACCCAAGCTCGTGACGTGAAGAAGCTTGCTGAAAAATACAAAATAATTGACGCTACTATTTACAATTTCTTCCCAAAGACTCCTCATATAGAGGGTTTGCTTATTTTGGAATTGAAATAATCTAAGCCCAAATTACAATTTGAAGATACATTTTTACTCATTTAAAAATACACTTATGTTACTGATTTTAAAAGAAAAGAAAGGTATCAAAAATAATGTAAACAAAACAATACCAATTCTAAAAAAGAAACTCATCAAAAAAGGAATTGCTGTAGACACTTCCAATTTTGAAGAAGTAGAATTATTTATTGAAAAAAATAATGTGAGAGCTTTCATCGAAAAAAAGCCTTTGGAAAAATACAAAGTAATTTTTTCAAGACAAGTCGGAAAAAAAAGAAATCTAGCCTTTATATTATCTGAACTTTGTAAACAAAAAGGAATATTTTATATAGACAAAGTCTATAGCTCAATCAATGACGCCACTAAACTAAAACAAACAACACTACTAGCACTAAACAATATTCCTGTACCAAAAACTTATTTTACTTCAATTTATAACAAAAAAACATTGACAACTGCTGAAGAATTTATTGGATTTCCCATGGTTATAAAAATTTCTAGTAGTAGAAAAGGGTTGGGAGTATTTTTGGCAAAAAATAAAATAGAAGCAAAACAAATAATGACCAGAGAAAAATCTACTGAAATTATTATTCAAGAATTCATACCTAACACTTTTGATTATCGTATATTAGTTCTAGGAAAAACTATTGGTTGTATTATCAAAAGAGAACGACAAATCAATAAAAAAGAATTTAGAAACAATGTCTATCTTGGAGCTAGTGAAACTTTTTTGAAAATTTCAAGTGTAGATAAAATAATAAAAAAAATAGCTTTGAAATCTGCAAAAATCGCCAACATCCAAGTAGCTGGTGTAGATATTGTAGTCGATGATAATGGACAACCTTGCGTTTTTGAAGTCAACAGCTCCCCAGCTTTTACCTTTGATGAAAAGATCTCCAATGAGATTGAATCTTTGTCTGAATATCTATATTTATGCCACAAGAAAAAATTTCTTGGTAAATAACAAAAAATAAAGTATAATAGAGTAATATTTTTTTAAATTAAAACAATTATGTTTCTTACAATTATTATTCTAATAATTGGTATTGCTATTTTAATTTATGGTGCTGACATTTTGGTCAAAGGCTCAGCCTCAATTGCCAAAAAACTTGGTATTCCATCTATTGTCATTGGTCTGACAGTAGTAGCTTTTGGGACATCAGCTCCAGAATTAGCTGTCAATTTATTTTCTATAGCCAAAGGCACGACAGATCTAGCTATTGCTCATATTATTGGTAGTAATATAGCCAATATTTTGCTTATCCTTGGTATCTCAGCTATTATTTTTCCACTAGCAGTCAAAAAAAATACAACCTACAAAGAAATACCTTTTGCCTTATTGGCAGTCGTAGTTGTGGCAATTTTTAGCAATGATGCTCTAATAAATGGCCATGGTAACAATATCCTAGACCGCACTGAAGGTATTGTTCTTATTTTATTTTTTATACTTTTCCTTTATTATATTTTTGGATTAAGTAAGACAAAAGATAAACATGAAAAAATAAAAACTTATTCATTGGGAAAATCTTTCTTATTATTTTTCATTGGATTAGTAGCTTTGATAATTGGTGGAAAAATAATTGTGAACAATGCTGTCATATTAGCCAGACTGGCTGGTATGTCTGAGAGATTAATTGGTCTTACTGTTATAGCTCTTGGCACATCTTTACCTGAATTGGCCATATCTATAGTAGCAGCAATTCGCAAACAAGCAGACATAGCCATTGGCAATGTAGTCGGTAGTAATATTTTCAATGTTTTCTGGGTATTAGGTTTGACAGCTATTATCAAACCAATTCCTTTTGATACCAGCATCAATATTGATGTCCTTATGTCTATTGTCGCCACACTCTTATTATTTTTCTTTATGTTTATCCATGATAAACATAGATTGAATCGTTGGCAAGGTATATTTTTTGTTTTACTTTATGTGGCTTATATTACGTTTATTATTGTGAAGTAATAGTCAAAAAAAATACCCCGCCTCTTGCGAGAGGCGGGGTATTTTTTTAACTTAAGTAATCTCAGTTCTTCAGACAACGCACAGACAACCCGCTTGCCTTGGTGTTGAAGCTGTCGCGGTTCACTCTCGCCTCACTGGATTGGAAGTAGCGGTTCCATGCGACCGTGGCGGAATACTGCGAAGCAGACCAGAGGTAACCTTCCGTGCCTAGATTGAAGAACGAGCCATTCGTGGCGCGGAGGCCACCAAGGAGGAAGTTGAAACCGGAAGTACCACCAGATTTAAGCTGTGTCCCTTGATTAGTACCACGGTATCCAGTTGCATCAACACATCCCGCCCCTGCTCCTGCACACATACCAAGATAAGATTCAAGCGTTTTAAACTCAGTATCAGTAGGAATATGCCAACCAGAAGGACAGATTCCTTGAGAGGGAGAAGATGGAGTACAAGAGTTAGTATTACAGGTAGTAGCGAGTTGATTAGCTTCAGCCCAGGTATAGAGACCACCGTAGGTGGTGCAGTTGGCATCACTATTATCATAACACCATTTTTCAATGAGGGAGTTATTGGATGGGAGGGTGGTGCCTGCGGCAAGTTTAGTTCCGACGTTGAGGTTTTGGGAAAACCAGCATTGAGTGCCGATGTTGACTAGGTTGTAGGTTACACTGGAATAATCAACAGTGGTTAGGCTTCCACAGGGAGGTGTGTAGCATGTCGTCCCATTACATGCCCCACTTCTACACTGATTAGCTTGAGTACACGTAGCGCCATCAGGTTTGAGTAACACAATACGACCGGTACTGCTTGCAAGCACCGAAGAAGTAGCCCAAGTACTGAAGTCTGAGGCAGAGGTTTGTATAGAAGAGTTGAGAGAAGGAGAAAGAGAGACTTCACCGGCTACACTGGTGTTGACTGATGCAGATGAGGTGGAGAAGAAAGAAGACCAGCCGGTTTGATCAGATGAGTGAGAAGCGGAGAGTGTCGTTGAAGCTCCCCCCCCCC
>JBAYUH010000003.1:0-56288 GCA_041675185.1 Candidatus Magasanikiibacteriota bacterium
TCAAAGAAAAGCCTTTGCGTCGTATGATGATGATGCTCTATGTTTTCAATACTTATGCTTTTTTTATTGGGGCTTATGCTTTGCATATTTATTTTACAAATTTTTCCTTTGTTATCATAAGTGTGGTATCATCTATATATAGTGCTTTGGCTGCTTATATGATTTGGAGTTTGTATTTCAAATCAGAATTCAAGAAACTTGTTGTTTGGTCTATTATTTTTGCAACTGTTGTTTTTGAGCTTATGTGGGTAATGACATATCTACCTTTTGGATATTTGGCTTTAGGACTTTTGACTGTTTGGATTTGGTATTTGTTACAGCTTTTTGTTCGTTTTCATTTGGCCAAAGAAGATATAGTTTGGAAACAACAAATTGGTTTTGTATTAGTCAATTTAATTATGTATATTTTTGTACTTTATATTATTAGATGGGTATGATAAAAAAACAATCACCACATTTGCCAGAAAAAACTTGTTCAGTTAGGGGATATCATTTTTGGCAAAATATTCGTTTTACAGTGTATGTTGCTATAATTGCTTTATTGGCTGGAGTGACCGGTGCTTTGGTTGTTTCTGCTTGGCTTGAACCAGATTTTTATTCTACCCAAAAAGTATTGTTCGTAAATAGAATTGCAGGTAATAACAATACTACAGATCAAATTTCTACTTGGAGTAAGACACCAAGTGTTTTGGCTGCCAAGAGATTAGAATTTAGTACTATAGATATTTTTGACAAGAGTTTACAAGTTTCAAAAAATTTTTATCCCAAAGAAGCTTTTGTAGGTAGAGTTGCTATGCTTAGTTCTAGTGGATGGGGAGTGATCTACAATCCAGAATTTACTCAAGCTAGATTGACAAATTGGTTAGCTTTGGATAGTCAGGGTCTAGAGTATAAAATAGAAAATACAATTTTTGATTCTGAAAGAGGTATGCTTTATGTCAAATTTGTTGGTGATAATTTTCGAGTCATGTCTTTTCCTAATTGGAATAATTTTACCAACGGTACCAAAGTGTGGGTATCAGATTACAATGTTTGGAAAGAAAGACAGCTTGGAGATACTATTGTGGTAGCAAAAAATCCATATATTATTACCGAACAATATAGTCGGTTACACTTAGAGCCAGAGACTACACCTGGAGATATAGTGATGACTGAAGATGGTCAGTTTGTGGGTTTTGTAGACAAAGATGGCATGTTACAGACTGCTTGGTTTGCGGATTTTCAATTACCAAGTTTGTTAGAAAAAGGCATGTTTATAAAAAATAACATTGACTGGGGTGGTTATTTTGTAGAGCGTCATGGTACAAGTGATGTTGTTGGAGTGCCTGGTAGCGGTTTTTTGGTAGTCAATCCTGGCAAAGTCGTTTCAGATCTTAAGAAAGGTGATATAATATCTGCTATAAATGGTAGTAAGGTTGATCCTCACAATCTTTGGAAGACAGTACTTACTAATACTGGAGATTTCAATTTGACTGTTTGGAGAAATGGCACTGAGATAGATTTGAAAATAAAAAAATAGTGAAAATTCACCTAATTTCTAATTACTAATTTCTAACTTGTCCGCCTTGCCTAGCCCGCCTTTATATCCGCCTTGGGTGGAGGGGGGTGTGATAATTACAAATGACAAAATTCAAATTACAAATCAAAATACAAATGACAAAAAAGGTTTTTTCTTTGTAATTTGAAATTGATTCCACCCAAGGCGGATAAATTGACATTTGAGCTTTGAAATTTGATTTTATACACGAAAGTAATAAAATTTTTTTTAAAAAATAATTATTAATTTAATAAATAACTTATTAGAACAATTCTATGTTCAACACTCATAACCCATTAGAACATCTTCGTCGTCGTTTCAAATTAATTTTTTTGGTTGGTTTTTTAGTAGCTCTTTTGTCAGTTGGTCTTACTTTTATTTTTCCGTTAGAGTATAGGGCTGATGCTCAAGTATTGATTATTTCCAAATCCAATAATGGTATAGATCCTTATACTTTGGTTCGTTCAGCTGAACGTGTTGGTGACAATGTTATCCAAGTTATGAAGACTGATGATTTTTACCAAAAAGTCAAAGCTCAAAAAAATTATGATATAGATTGGACATTTTTTGAAAACAAAGGTGAAAGAGAAAAGCGCAAATTATGGCAAAAAACTTTAGTACCATCGGTTGTATATGGTACAGGAGTTTTGAATATTTCTACTTTTAGTACCAATTCAGACAATGCTGTGAAGTTAGCAGCTGCGTCTGCTGATGCTCTGGTTAGTCAAGGTTGGCAATATGTTGGTGGTGATGTGACAATGAAAGTTGTCAATAATCCAATAGCAACCAGATGGCCAGTGCGACCAAACATTGCTTTGAATGCTTTGCTTGGATTTATAGTTGGTACATTGTTTATGGGTTTGTTGGTGGTGAGGAAATAATTTAATTTTTTATTACAAAAAATATTATGGACAATAATGAAAAACAAAGTGTCATGGATCTTGGCAAAAAATTTGCTATTATTTTGGCACAACTAAATATTACGGATGAAACTAGACAATCTATTTTAGATATAGTACCAACTTTGAACATGATTCAAATCAAAGAATTGGTAGATTTGTTTGAAAGTAAATATCTAGAAGCTTCTACTCAAGAGTTGGATGAGAGACTGAAGATTGATTTGGAAAAAATAAAAATGGAAATGAATCAAAAAAAATCAGAAATAAATAAAAATACAATATCAGAATTAGATAATTTAGGAAAGGAAATTGATAATATTTAATTTTTATGGTTAAAAAAAATAGTAAAAAACAACAAGAAATGAATCCTATCAAACAGCGGGAAATTTTGGCTTTGTTCAATAGAATAGAAATTATGTTTGATAAAATTTCTTCATCATTGAAGACTTTTGACAATGATACTCGTAGAGTTTTGAAAAAAGACGAAATAAAAAATATTTTAGAAAACATTCACAATATTAAAAATTAAAATATATGTCTGAAACAAAAAGAAATAATATAGAGATGTTTATTCCAGCGATAGAAAAAGAAAATTTGTTGGAATCCTATGATAATTTTTCTGAAAAAGTTAAACAATTATTAGTCAAAAGTGAAAAAGTAACAAAATTTTGTTCTGCAGTTTTGGATTTATTACATAGTACACCAGATGATTTGAATGAAAAATTAAAAAATAAGACTGAACTTGTAGAAGATTTGAAAAAAATAACTTTTGAATTGAATACTATTTTTTTAGTTTTGGCAGGTAAAGAAGAGAAGAAAATTAATTTTAGTGTGGTTGTTGATAGATTAAATTATTTTGAAAATAAAGTTGATTCTATAATGGGTGTAGTTCAAAATCCAGATCAAGAATATATTTCTTTTGTGGAAGATGAAAACAAAAATTATGTTCATGATGATTTTGATAATGATAATTGGATGGGGGGGAAGCAAGAGCAAAAACCTACAATTCAAGAAGAAAATGATGTAAATGATAATGTCAGTAAACAAGTTGAACAAGAAAATGAAGAAGAGACTGAAATTGAAGAAAAAAGTGATTTTGTTGAAATCATAAAAAATGAAAATGATAATGAACAAGAAGAACCAGAAAAAGATATACACAAAGAAACTCCAAAAAAATTAGGTTTTTTTAAAAAATTATTTAGTAAAGAAGGTAGACAAGAAATCAAAAAAGATGTAAAAAGTTTTGGAAAAGGATTGTTGAAAGCTTTACCAAATATGGCTTATAAGACAGCTACCTCTGTTTTTGGGGTAAAATTAGTTACTGATTCTGTTGGTTTGATTGTAGATAAAGTTACCAAAGGAAAAAACGGTTGGGGAGATTATGCTAAAATGTCCAAAAATAAATATGAACGTAAAGAAATTGAACAGACTTTTCGAGAAGCTTTTGAAGAAATATTAGTCAAAAATACCAAAGAAACAAAATCAGAAACTGAAACAACTGAAGCCAAAAGACCAAAAGAAATACTAGAAAAAATAGCAAAATTAGATGCTAAGATTGATTCTTCTCAGGCTTCAAATGAAGATAAAGTAAAATTAAAAGAAAAATTACATGAAATATTAGAACAAGATAATTTTTCCAAAAAAGAAGTTTATGAAGGTGTCAAAGAAAAAATAGCTGAAATCATCAAGACTTATACAGATAACAAACTATCTTTGATTACTGTCTTAAAAGATGCTTTGAATACAGCTGGTGTTGCTACTGGTCTTTTTGCTTTGCGTGGAGTGGCTTATGCTGGGACATCTATGGCCGAAAGGATAAGATCCAATAGATCAGAAAATAAAAAGAAAGAATTGGAAGGTAAAGAAAATGAAAAAGAAAGTACTATGAAAGATTTGTTTCTCAATTCTACAATAGAAACTTTACGTGGTTTAGGTTTTCAAGGTATCAAAAAAGATAGAACAACATTACAAAAAGGTGTTGATTTTGCCAAATCAGTAGGCACTATTCTTCGTGGTTTAGGTATTTACGGTGTTGCTTTTGGAGATACAGATATCGCTGGAGCTTTTCATAGATTAAGTAGTAATTTGGAAGAACATGGTTTGGCTAGTACTGTTGGACGTAATTTTGTAGATAATATAGAAAGAGTTTTTCATATTTCTCATGGTGATGAATTTAGGAAAACTTTAGCAGAACAACAAAAAGAAGTAGGTATGTTTGCTCAAAATATGGGTTTGACTGCAGCGACTTCTGTACATGAACAATTACATGTTGGACAGAATATTCCTATTGTGGAACCTCGTAATAATATTGCAGAAAATATAGAAGTAAATCATGAGCCACAAATTTTTAGTCTGACAGTTACCAAAGGTGGTAGTGCTTGGGGAACTTTAGATAAGACTTTGGATAGTGACAATACTCCACAAGAATTTAAAAATATGTTTGTAGGTGACAAACATGTTGATTTTTCACAGTGGCGTGAAAAACAACTTCTTGATATGGGTTATCAAAAAGTAAACGGCCATTGGGGTTCACCATTTACTATTCATGCTGGAGCTGAAATGAAAGTATACAAAGGTGAAGATGGAGATTGGCATGCTAGATTTGATAAAGAACTCAAAGCTGTACATGCTGATACACATAGAGAATATCGTACAATCAATGTTCACAAAACTTTGCATTTTCAAAATGAAAATAAACATGATATTGCTGATACTAACAAAAATGAAATTGCAAACACCTTGAAAAAAATAGCAAATACCAAAGATGTGAATTTTGATGAAAAGACTGGTGAGATTAGTTTGGTTGAGCATCATAATACTTCTCCAAATTTGGAGGTCCATACTGACCATTCACATATTTTGTCAACTGATAATACAGATCATCATGTAAAAATAGAATCTGGTACTAATTTTGAAACTAGTATTATACCAGCTAAACCAAGTTTTTTTGATGAGAGTCAAGTAATTCATAATCAAACACATAATGTAGATCATGCAAATAACATTGAACATAATACATTATCTAACGGTCAAGCCAAAAAAGTAGAGACTACGAATATAACATCAGAATTGAAATCTATGCAATCTGGTGTAAAAGATACAAAATCTGGTTTGATTGACAATGTGAGTACACATAAAGTGGGTGAAATAACTGCCAAAAAATTTAATACTAAAATAGAAAATATAGGATATGGTTTTGACGATAGTCCAGCTTCTGAATATGATGAACGCGGTATTTCAAAAGTAATGTATGATGTTGTCAAAGAGCGTATTATTTCTTCTCCTGATACTTTGTCAGAAGAAGCTAAGAATTTGATTGATGATAATCTTATGGATCCTGTAGAAAAGACAAGAGAATTGTCAGCTATGTTTGTGAACGAAGGTACTTTAACAGATTTGAGTCTAGAAGAGAAATTATTTTTGGGTGGAGATGATGTTTTTAATAATTCTCATGAATTTACAAGTGTTGCAGTATATGATGGAGATGGTAAACTTACTTCCACTGCTTATTTACCTATTGGCCATGGTGGTTCTACAGCCAATCATTGTGTTGGTTTGAAAATGGCAGGTTCTGGTGAATATAGATTTGTCTCTAGCGAAGATTCTATTTTTGTCAAAGGTATGGACAAAAATGGCGATGCTATTTTGAATGAAATAAAGAAAAGTAATATTGAAAGTAACGTTTTATAACTTTTTTATTGCTATTTAATTGAAAACAACCTAAGGAATGAGGTTGTTTTTGTTGTTAGTTATATTTTTGTGGGTTAATACCCAATTTTATCATATTGGTGGTTCCAGTAGTTTAGAATCTTTCCTTCCTGTACATGCTATTGACAAAATAGTCAAAATATGTTATATTATCCCGTTCTTTACTAAAGATTAATATATGGTTGTTTTGTGGGTTGAGATAGGGGATGAGAGATAGCTCTTGTTACTATCTCAGCTAACAAGCTGAAACTATTCTAGACTATGGCATATCTATGCTATAGACAGATAGATTCTTTACAATTTACCAGTGTGGCAAACACTAAAAATAAGCGATGTAGAGTGGGTTTCCCTACACGGTCAAGACTTAGTTATAATAAATATAGTTAGGTGTTGACCGTGTAGGAACCCCGCTGTGGGGTTTGAGACGACTGTCCGTCCTTCGGACGGCGATCATTCCTCACACGGGTGTTCGTGTTCTAAACTTTGGAGGTGTATTGTTATGAAAACCAGTATCAACAGTAATGTCATTATTCCTCAACAAGAAATCAAGTTGCCGATGGCTTTGGTCATCGGCAATGACGACACCACAACGACGGCGCGTACCACCGTCAAAAATCATCAACGTGGCTGGTTCTTTGGTGTCCTTTGGACACTGGGAACACTCGTGGTTCTCACGATCATCGCTGCCCTCCTTTGGGGAGCATTGAGACCGCAGCCGGTTATCGTCGACTACTCGGGCGCTCTCGGGCGCATCGAGAGTAAGATCGAGGACGGCAGGATTGAGATTTCGACGGCGGCCAACTCCTCTGTAGAGGCGGCATTATTCTCTAAGAAGAATAATGACATTTTGATTCCTGTTGCCCATCGCGTAAATCGCGACGGCAAGATTCTTGACAGGGCCCTTGGCGTCACTTATGACGCGAATGGAGAAATTTCTTCCGTTCAGACGTTGGACGAGGTTCTGATGGCGGCCAACCGCGCGGCGACCGCCGCCGAGAAGCAACCGACCATCATCGTACGGCGCGTCGAAGCGGTCGACATGACCGAGACGAACTCGAGGCTCTCGGCCATTGAGAAGGCGTTGGCTCAGCCAACGACACCCACCCTCGAGCGGGTGGAGTAGGTAGTAAGAGTGCCACACTGGTAAACCTGGAGGTCGTAGAAGGTCGAAGAAGCTTAATTGCTTTTTTGACTGGACACGACCTCTAGGAATCCAGTACATTACACTGATTACATAGATTGTAAGAGATTATATGGAATTAGACAAATATTAAAATTAGCTAGATAACAAATATTTCGTGTCATAAGACTTATGACGTGAGATATGTGCTATCCAGCACAAAATGTTCATTACAATTTACTAATTTTTTGAGACTAAATATAGACAGAAGAGTATTTTTCTTTTGGTTTTGGGAAAATCTAGTGTGGTAAGGGAAAGAGTAATAAAGGTTTTTATAATTCTTTCCCTTATCGCACTTAGCCGCCCCGCTCGGGGCAAATGACCCGCGTGGCGGGACGGTAAGGTTTTTTCAACTTCAGATCAAGAGAGAGGAGGTGTATATATGATGAGCGCGATTTCGCGCTTTGTCATGACGCTGGGTCTGTGCGTTATGGCTCTCGTCGCGATTAGCGGCGAGGCGAAAGCAGACAGTTGGGTTGAGACCTATCGGACCGTGTGTCCGACAGGGTCAAAGACCCTCAATGTAACTTGTACTCGCGAAGGCGAGGAAGTTATATTGCGATTTGGCTGTGGGGGTCAGATTGCAACTTACACCTACACTTGCCAACACCCCAAGTTGGCAACAACATCGTTGCTTCCTAAGATCACCGAGGACAACTGGTTCGATTACCAGCTCGGCCTTCACACCAGTGGCGTTTTCGCCACCGGAGAGCTTCCACAGATGTTTTACATCGGTGGTGAGTTTTCCGCTCAGCTCAAACTGAGTGGGAAGTGGTGGATTTCTGGGTCACTCGGCTTGGGCTATGCCCGAGTTGATGGTGATAACATTTCTCTCACAGAAAGCTTCGGACTTCAGTACCGTATCAATACGGACTGGAATCTTGGGCTCGTCGCGCGCCACTACGTGGTGCTTGATGGTGAGGGTGATGTGCTCCAGGTGATCCTGCCCACTGTGGAGATTGTGTACAATGTTTCCAAAGGTCTGCAAGTCGTCTTGAACGGCGGTGCAGGCTGGGGACATTTCCGGGTGAGCGAGCGTATTTCAGCTGAGTCCTCTGTGGCTCCTTCTGAGTATACAACGATCACTCGCGACGATCTCGTCGGGACGTTGGGACTGAACCTGAGGGCTAAGTTCTAATCAACGGTGAGCGAGGTTGTAGTCAGATACCTCGTCAAAAAAATCTGGCACAGTTCAAATTTTAGAGTTTCTGTCTATTTTTTGCAAAAGGTGGCGCTCCAGCCTTAAAATGGAGCTTGGATGAAAATGAAGAATGGTATGTTCAGTTTCGTGGTCATGGCGTTTTTCGCTATGGCTTTCTCGACCATCAGTGCTTGCGCTGACGGTCAGGGTATCAACACGCCGGCGACGTCTGTCGCTGGTCTCAACGCGGACGGGACTGGTCCCGCAGACAACTGCGAGGCAGTCTACAATCCGCCTAGTGTGAGGTTGGGAAAGAGTTGTGTTGTCGTAGCTGACTGTAACAGTGTTGCACCGTTGTTGAAGTCAGGGGCTTCTGCTCCAGTGTTCTGTGTTACGCAGAACGAGGTAGATGACTTTGGCTGGTCACAGGTTCTTGTGGGGCAGTGCGTTGCACAGCTCGACACGGACGGTGACGCGGCTGGTGACGAGTGTGACGACGATGACGATGGTGACCTCATCAAGGACGCCGTCGACAATTGCCCGCTGGTTACTAACCATGATCAGCTCAACACCGACCACGATGGACTTGGCGACGCCTGTGATCCCGACGACGACAACGACGGGATCCTCGATGGTGTTGACAACTGTCCGCTGGTGGAGAATGCCAATCAGCTCGACACGAACACTGATGGGGTTGGCGATGCGTGCGAGGATGACTCGGATGGCGACGGTATTCTGAATAATACCGATAACTGTCCGTTTGTGGCGAATGTTGATCAACTCAATTCCGATGATGATCTGATGGGCGACGCCTGTGATCCCGACGACGACAACGACGGGATCCTCGACGCCGCTGACAATTGTCCGCTGGTGGCGAATGCCAATCAGCTCGACACTGACGGCGACAGTTTCGGTGATGTCTGCGATCCAGACATCGATGGCGACACAGTACTCAACGGTGTCGACAACTGCCCGCTTGTTGCCAACCATGGTCAGCTCGACACTGACGGCGACAGTTTCGGTGATGTCTGCGATCCAGACATCGATGGCGACACAGTACTCAACGGTGTCGACAACTGCCCGAACGTTGCTAATTTTGATCAATCAGATCTTGACAACGACAGTTTCGGTGATGTCTGCGATCCTGACTGCGACGGCGACGGCACCGTTGCGCCATGCAACGCCGACTCGGATGGCGACGGTTTCATTCCTCCTGCTGATTGTATGGAGGGTGAGGCGTCGGTTCATCCGGGTGCGACTGAGCTCTGCAACGGTGTTGACGACGACTGCGATGGTGTAACCGACGATGGCTGTCCGGCTCCCGCCTGCGTTACTGCCACCGAATGTGATGATGGTATCGCAACGAACACTGACACTTGCGTCAGCGGGGTGTGTGTACATACTCCGTTGCCGCCGGCTGGCACGTGTTTGGTGAATGCTGATTGTCTAAGTACCGAAGCGTGTATTGCTGGGATTTGCCGACTCAAAGCAGCTCCTGGTCAATGTTCGCCTTTCGCCGTCACGGTGAAAGGGATGACGACACCGTCGGTCAAAAAGGCATATCTTGAATGGTATACCACCTCGGCCAATCCCGCACCCACAAGGAACGGGGTAGTCGAAGATGGAACGTATCAGTCATTTGCTGGCGAATGCTCAGTTATCGCGTTTGATTTCGCGGTGGGTGAGTGTGGCTGTCATACTGCCTTTGGGGATTCTCCGTGTAAGGAGCTTCCTGATTCACCTGGCCTCGTCGGATGCCGGCATAATCAGTAGTAGACATCGCAGTCTCATAAATTAGTAAAAACTGACCCTTGAAATAGGGTCCACCTGTTCAAAGATTCCAAAAACGTATTACAGTTACGTCTAGGAGGAGAGCAAGAGGTCGTGTGGACCGCTTTAAACAAAACACAACTAAGAGGGGGATGGGATTTCAGACTGTAACTGAAATCCCTACCATATTACGCTTTTATAAATTTTATGAAGGTGTTGAGGGTAAAAATATAAATAATGAAACAGTAACTTGCAATGAGTTGCTGTTTTTTTATACTCAGTTTCTGAGTATCGCATTTATCATTTTGAAAAAAAACAAAAATATGGTAATATCTAAGTATTATGATAGGTAACATTTTCCTTTATTTACCAAATAATTTTATAGGCCTTTTTTTGTTATTGGTCATTTTTGTTTTAACTTTTCTGTTGATTTTTAAATTGAATAAAAGTGAATGGATTATTTATACTTTGCTTGTTTGGTTTCCTCTCGAGAGTCTTATTCTAATGTATACGCCAATTGAATTTTTTGCTTATGTAAAATATATCCCTGAAATTATCATGTATGGTCTGGCATTTGGTTCATTGATTTCTTATATCAAGGATAAAAGAAAAATTTTACCAAAACAACCTCTCAACAAATGGCTTATTGCTTTTGTGGTAGTAGCGCTCATTTCTTTATTACTAAATTTTTATAGTTGGACTACTTGGCTTCTGGGTTTGAGACAAATATTACGTTTTGTTTTGTTGGTATTTGTAATTTTGTGGATGGATTATGATGAAAAAATTCTAAAGAAGATTATCAAATTTGGTGCAACAATGATTGCTTTGGAAATAATTTTGGGTTTTGTACAGTATTTATCTGGTGGATATTTGGATCCTTATTTATTTTCTTCACGTACTGTCAGTATTGGTAATTTGGCGTTACTTGGAGGACTAGAAGAGTTTTGGACACAAGGTAGTCGAGTATTTGCTACGCTTGGTAGATATGATCAGCTTGGTAGTTTTGTAGCTTTGGGTATTATTTTGATGTTTCCATTTGTATTTTTTTTGAAAAAAAGACAAGATAAATTTTGGTATTTTATTTTTTTTATTTTGGCTTTTGTAGTACTTTATCTTACTAAATCTCGTGCTAGCTGGATTGCAACTTTTCTTGGTGTTGTGACAATTGGTTGGTTTTTGCGTAAAGACAAAAGAGTGGCTTTGGGTATTGGTGTGTTTTTGACTATTTTTGTGGCATATTTAGGTTTTTTTGCACTTAGTCATGATAATGTCTTGTCTATTGGTGATAAACCAACCCAAACTTTGGGTGAGCGTGTATTTGAAGCTTTTAGTATTCAGGGTTTGCGAGATAGTTATGATGGTTATGGTAGAATATTTTTTATCATAAATACTCCACGTATGGTGGTTACTAAGTATCCTTTTTTTGGTGTTGGTCCTGGACAATATGGTGGGGGAGTTGCAGCAGCACTTCTCAATACTGATATGTATGATAGATTGCATTTACCTTTTGGTATTCAAAATATTTTTGGACAAATAGACAACAATTGGATGAGTATTTGGGGTGAAGTTGGGACTATTGGTCTGATTGTTTGGATAATGGTATTTGTGACTATTATTAAGATGTCTTTGTTAGTTAGAAATAAGACAGAAAATATTTTTGAAAAAAATTTGGCTGAAGGATTGATTGGTTTGACAGTTGGTATTATGGCAATAGGATTTTTTGGACCATATTTTGAATTTAGATCGTTGATGTTTTATTATTGGGCGACAGTGGGGGTTGTGATGGTGTTTTTTGTTCGGAGGTATAATAAAAATTATTTGGAAAATTAATATAAATAAACTATAATTAGACAATAACTTGACGATAACTAACAAAAACAATAAGATCACTAGTTTTTGTATCGTTATAGTTTCATTATCGTATAATTATTTAAATTTGATAATAACTAAACAACAACTATTTAGTAACTATTAACAATAACTATTATAATATAAAATATGGAAGAGGAGGGAAGTAAGTATGTACCGTTGAATAAGTTGTTTGTCTACAAAATTTCGATAGAGCTGTGTGATTTAGGTTGGAGCATTTATGAAAAATTTGATTGGCAAGATAAGAAAATAAAATGAAAAAGAGTGATGTGTAGTGTAAAAAGTTATTTTCTAGTTATTGTTTAATTAAATTTTGTAGAATAGACAACTAAACAATAATTAGTCAATAACGTTACAATAACTATTTTCCAAAAGTTATCGGCTAGTTAAACTACATTGAAGAAATATTTATACAATAACTAAACAATAATAATACAATAACTAGTTTTAAATTAGTTATTGTCTAGTTACAGTCTTATAGTATTATGAACAAAAAAAAATTACAACACAAAACAATATCTCCAATCGACTGTGTCCTTGGTATCACTTACAATTGTAATTCTCGTTGTGTGATGTGTGATATTTGGAAAATAAAAGATTTTCCTGAATTACCAGTGGCAGAGTACAAAAAATTACCAAGTTCTTTGCGCGATATCAATATTTCTGGTGGTGAGCCTTTTTTGCGTGGAGATATTCCAGAGATAATTGCTACTGTTAAGAAAGCAGCTCCTAAAGCTCGAATGGTTATCTCGACCAATGGTTTCATGCCAGTCTTGATTGAAAAACAAATGAAAGAAATATTGAAAATCAAACCAGATATTGGTATTGCTATTTCTGTTGATGGTTATGGAAAGACTCATGAGGAAATTCGTAAAATTCCCAATGCTTGGGAAAAAGATATGGAAACTCTAGAAAGATTACAAAAATTAGGTATGAAAAATTTGCGTCTAGCTTTCACTATCTTGCCACAAAATATACAAGATTTTGGTAAAGTTTATGACGAAACTAGAAAGCGTGGTATTCAGTTTACGCATGCTTTTGCACAGAGCTCAGAACATTATTTTGGTGGCAGTAACAATGATAATAATAAACCAAATTTGGATATATTGAAGGCACAATATAAATATCTTATAAATGGCGAACTAAAATCTTGGCACCCAAAGAAATGGGTGAGAGCTTTTTTTGCTCATGGTCTATACAAATTTAGTATTGAAAAAACTCAAGTTTTGAACAATGATCCTGGTACGAAGTTTTTTTATCTTGATCCACGTGGTGTAGTCTATCCTTCAGTAGTACACAATTATCCAATGGGTAATATCCAAAATTATGACAAGTGGAATGATTTGTGGTATGGTGAAACTGCAGAAAAAGCTAGAGAAAAAGTAGTAACCATTGGTCGGCCAGCTTGGATGATTTGTACAGCTAGGACAGCTATTAGGAAAAATCCTCACAAAGTGGTGAAATGGATAATCCAAAATAAAGTTGGGGGAATGAGGGATTTGTAACAAACAATAATTATAAGGTCACTAGCTATTGTCTAGTTATAGTTTAATCCGCCCAAGGCGGACAAGGTTTAATTCCTCGTAGTTTCAGCCAGAGGACTGATCAGCCTTGGGCACGATACTGCGAAATAATCCAATTGATACATTGTCAGCTTGCTGCGAGGTAGTTCATTTATCGTGTTGTTATTAATTTTGTTGGAGTCTAATTAGATTATAATTAAACAAAAACTATACAATAACTATTTTTTTTGAAATTATGAAAATACTGTTGGTAAACAAATATTGGTACATAAAAGGCGGGGCAGAACGTGTGGTTTTTGCTACCAAAAAAGTGTTGGAAGATGCTGGTCATGAAGTAGAGATTTTTGGTATGAAACATCCAAAAAATATTTTTGAAAATAAATATTTTATTGATAATATTGATTATGGTAATACTAAAGGTTTAAGAAAGATAATAGTGGGTATTAAGAGTATTTATAATTGGGATGCAAAAAATAAATTTGCAGATTTAATTGATAAGTTTAAGCCAGATATAGTACATTTTCATAATATTTATCATCAATTGTCTTTTTCTCTTTTGGATGTTGTCAAAGAAAAAAAAATTCCTGCGGTGATGACTTTGCATGATTACAAAATGATTAGCCCAAATTATAATCTTTTTAATAATGGAAAGATCTTTGAACAGAGTTGTGGTAGTAATTATTATAAATGTATTTTGAATAATTGCATGGGAAATTTTGGACAAAGTGTACTTGCGACCTGTGAGGCTTATTTGAGAAAATGGAAAAAATGGAATCATAATGTGAAAATGTATATAAGTTCAAGTAATTTTTTGAAAGAAAAATTTTTGTCTGTAGGTTTTGTAGAAAAAATAGAAGTAGTGTCAAATCCTTTGGTTGATTTTTCTACTGAAAATATTTTAGTAGGTGGCAAAAATGTATTATATATGGGCAGACTTTCTGAAGAAAAAGGTGTTGAATTAGTTTTAAAAGTAGCAAAACAATTGCTAGATATAAAATTCCAAATAGTGGGAGACGGTCCATTGAAAAAATATTTACAAACAGTTATTGAAAAGGAAAATATAAAAAATGTAGAAATACTTGGTTATCAATCTAGTGATATTTTACATAATACCTTGGAAAAAGCTAGAATTCTTATAATGCCTTCGCAGTGGTATGAAAATTGTCCTTTGAGTGTACTCGAAGCTCATGCTGCAGGTAAAGTGATCTTAGCAAGTAATTTGGGTGGTTTGGTAGAAATGGTTCCAAAAGATATGTTAGTTGATCACAAAAATATAGAACAATGGGTATCTATGGTTCAAAATTGGTATAAAAAATCAGATGAAGAACTGAAAAAAATAGGTATAGAGTTAAGAGCTAGAGTGTTTAACGAAAATGATTTGTCTACGTATTACAAAAGAATTATTAAGTTATACGAAAAAGTAGTAAAGTCGTTATAAAAAAAGTTTTTTCAAAATTAAAAACGTTCTTGTTAAGAACGTTTTTTTATTTTATTAATTTTTTATACAACATTTCTATCTTTGGCACTATCACATCCCAACTGTAATGTTCATGAATAACCTTTTTATTTTCTTGTCCCATTTTTTTTCTTTCTTCTTCAGAAAGATTCAAAAATTCATATAAACATTTTTTCAAAGCTTCTACATTATTTTCTTTGAAAAGCATTTTTGGATTTTTGATTAGCTCTAGATGTTCAGTAATTGTGGACACTAATGTTGGTATAGCATAACTCATGCCTTGTAATACTGTAATAGGTAAACCTTCATTGAGAGAAGGATGTACCAAAGCCAAAGAATTCGCATATAGTTCTTCCAACACTTTACCTGACTGAAAATCAGTAAAGACTATATCATTGACATTGCTAGCTTGAATGTGTAGCTTCTTTATGTAGTTGTCTGTATAAGCAGAACCACCAACGATGGCTAATTTTATTTTTTGTATTTTTTCATCATTTGGATATTGTGCTTTTAATTTGTGAAAAGCTTCTATTAGAAAATGGGCGCCTTTGTGAGGAACTAGACGAGAAACCATGATAAAATATTTATTTTTTTCAAGAGAGAATTGTTTTATTTCTTTTGAACCAACAATATGTTCAATTTCATTGACTCCATTTGGTATGTATGTGGTTTTTCTATTAAATTCATTTATACAATATAGCTTTATACTATCTGATACAGAAATAGTTTTGTGGGCAAAAGTACAAGCAGTTTTCTCACCAATTCTCAAGAATAATTTGGCAATACTATTCCATTTTTGGTGGTATCTATCTATAGAATGAAAGGTAGTTACTACTTTTGTTTTTGGTGCAAAGATACGTGGTATCCAAGATAACAAAGAAGGACCAACACCATGGTAGTGGATGATATCGTATTTTTGAAATAGCGCATGAATAGTAGATGTAAAAGTATGTACTATAGCATCTAGATGTTTAGTGCGTATTGTTGGAGTATGTATGATATATACACCTTCGAATTTTTTGTTTAAATTTTTTGTATACCATTTACGACTATAGACTGTAACATCATTATTTTTGGCTAGACGCACAGACAAATCATGTACGTGTTTTTCCACGCCACCATATAGAGCTGGTATGCCTTTTTGTCCAATCATGGCTATTTTCATATATAATGGTATTTGTTAATAAAAATGTTTTTTTGTGAGTATTTTAAGCTTAATTAAGCCTTTTTTTCCTTGATTACTAAAACAACATATTATAGCATAAAACAGTCCTTTTGTCAAGGTAGGCTATATGTGGTAAAATTAACCAAAGGCTTGAAAAGCCTGAAATGCTAGAAAGGCTTGGAAGGTCTTTTTAAGTATAAATTTTTTAGATAAAATCTAGTAAAACCAATAAACTAATAAACTAATAATCTATTAAACCAAAATACTATGAAACCTATAAAATCATATTTTGAAGATGCACTCAAAGTTGGTGCTTCTGATTTACATTTGGTTGGTGGGGACAGACCTACTTTGAGAATTGAAGGTAATTTGAAAGAATTAGAAAAAGAACCAATATTTCCAGAAGAATTAGAAAAAGCTATCCTTACTCTTTTGGATTCAAAAAAGAAAAAGGCTTTTGAAGAAAATTTAGAATTAGATTTTGGAATGGAAGTCAACAATACTCGTTTTCGTGTCAATCTACATCGTCAAAATGGTACTGTGGGTTTGGCAGCTCGTGTCATACCAAAGGAAATACCTACACCACAGGATTTGCGTTTTGAACCACAATTGCTTGAAGCTACCAATCTAATGGATGGTTTGGTCGTGATTGTTGGTCCAACTGGTCATGGTAAATCTACTACTCTTGCCAGTATGATAAATGAGATTAACAAAAATCGTAAATCTCATATTATTACTATTGAAGATCCTATAGAATTTGTTTTTAAAGATGATAAAAGTCTTATTGAACAACGTGAAGTTGGTACAGATACCAAATCTTTTGCTGAAGCTTTGAAACATGTTTTGCGACAAGATCCAAATGTGATTTTGGTAGGTGAAATGCGTGATCTTGAAACTATTTCTACTGTTTTGACTGCAGCTGAAACTGGACATTTGGTATTGTCAACTATTCATGCTGCTTCTGGAGCAGATGCTATAGAACGTATTATCGACGTATTTGATGGACCACAGCAAAAACAAATAATGATCCAGCTAGCTTCTGTGTTGCGTGTAGTGATTACTCAACAGCTTTTGCCAACAGTAGAGGGTGGTCGTGTCGCTGCTCGTGAAATTTTGGTGAATAATTCTGCTGTATCTAATATGATCAAAGAAAGTAATGTGGCTCAAATTTATAGTGCTATCCAAACTGGAGCTGACAATGGTATGCAAAGTATGGAAAATTCTCTAAAAGATCTTTTGGCAGCGGGAATAATTAGTGAGGAAGTCGCTGAAAAAAGAATGATGAAACATAGACAATTATAATAATTTAGGAATTTTAAATTTTGAATTTTAAAACAATTCCTAAATTTTTTAATTTCAAATGCAAAAATATTGTATAATAAATTACCTCGCAGTATCGTGCTTTAGACTGTTCAATCCTCTGATTCAGGCTGATGAGGTATATATCCAGGAAATATCTTTTGAAAATTTACGGTTTCTTAAATTTTTCCCTTAAAGGAAATTTTGAGATAAGCCTCTAGGAATAAAATGATTTAAAATTTCTAAATTGTAAAATTGTTTTAAAATTTAAAATTTCTAAATTAAAAATTTAATTCGTGTGCGAGTAAACTATCAAGTAAAACCAAAACAAATTTTCAAAAAAGAAAATCCAGATTTTAGATTGAATCTGGCTGTTTTGATTTGTGCTGGTGCTTTTGTAGTTATTTCTATACGTCTATTTACTCTGATGATTTTGCAACATAGTTTTTATACAACTCTTGCTTCTGGTTCACAAGATATGTATGAAAGTCTTTTTCCAAAACGTGGGGAAATTTTTTTGGAATCAGAAAATGGAGAAGATTTGTTTCCTTTGGCTATCAATCGTGATTTTTACACTATATATTCAGATGATAGATTGATCAAAGATAATCAAACAGCTGAAGATATCGTGACAAAATTGTCTGAAGTATTTTCTTATGATGATGAACGCAAAGCAAAAGTTTTGGCACAATTGGAAAAAACAGGTGATCCTTATGAACCATTGGAACAAAAAGTAGATGAAGAAACTGTTAGTAAAGTAAAAACAATGAATTTGGTTGGTATTGGTTTTTCTCGTTTTTCACAACGTTATTATCCTGAAGGAAATTTAGCTTCACAAGTGATTGGTTTTTTGGGTAAAGATGAATCAGGAAAAGATGTTGGGCGTTATGGTCTAGAAGGATATTGGCAACAGGAATTAGTAGGTAATGGGGGATTTTTGGAAGGTGCTAAAACAGCTCAAGGTAGTTGGATTCCTTTGGCAGGTAGAGCTCTAAAACCAGCTGAAGATGGTGTGGATTTGATTTTGACTATTGATAGAACATTGCAATTTGAAGCTTGTAAAATTTTGGAAGAACAACAAAAATTATACGAAGCTGAAACTGCTGCATTAGTAATTATGGATCCTTTTACTGGCGCTATAAAAGCCATGTGCTCTAGTCCTAGTTTTGATCCTAATAAATATGGTGATGTGGAAAGTGCTGAGGCTTATAATAATCAAACAATATTTACGCCTTATGAACCTGGATCAGTTTTTAAACCTATAATTGTATCAGCTGCCTTGAATGAGGGTATCATAACACCAGATACAACTTTTGTAGACAAAGGTAGTGCAGATGCCAATTGTCAAAAACCAATTCAAAATGCTAACTTGAAAAGTTTTGGTTTGCAAACAATGACTGGTGTATTAGTAAATTCTATCAATACTGGTATGGTCTTTATTGCTAACAAACTTGGTAAAGATAAATTTAAACAATATGTAGAGTCTTATGGTTTTGGTGTGAAGACAGGAATTGAATTGGATACTGAAGCGGGTGGGACTGTAGATTCTTTGTATCTTAATAAAGGTGATAAAGTAGATTGTTATACAGCAACAGCATCATTTGGACAAGGTATTTCAGTCACACCTCTACAACTTGTCAATGCTTATGCAACTATAGCTAATGGTGGAAAAATGATGCGTCCTTATATTGTAGAAAAAGTAGTGCATGCTGATGGAAAGGAAGACATTACTAAACCAAGAGAAATAAAAACTGTACTAGACAAAAGAAACGCTAGTCTGTTGTCAGGAATGCTAGTAAGAGTAGTAGATGATGGTGAAGGTAGTTTGGCAAAAGTACCTGGTTATTATGTGGCTGGAAAAACTGGTACTGCTCAAATTGCAGGAAAAGGCGGGTATACAACTGATCTAAATCATACATTTATTGGTTTTGGACCAGTGGATGATCCAAAATATGTGATGATTGTCAAATTTGGTAAACCAAAATTAGTATATGCTTCTACTACTGCTGCACGTACTTTTTCTAAAATTTCGCAGTTTATTATGCAGTATTATCATGTTCAGCCAAGTAGGTAATTTATTTTTTAATCAATATAGACCTTTGACTTTTTTTGGAAAATGTAGTATATTATTTTGGCTTTGTGATTGTTTTAAGATAATCACTAGTCACTATATTTTTGGCCCGTTCGTCTAGTGGCTAGGACGCTAGGTTCTCATCCTAGTAACAGGAGTTCGATTCTCCTACGGGCTACAGTAGAAAATTACAATTTAAAATAAACAAATTCCAAATAAATTATAGTAAACAACAGTTTTAATTTGTAATTTGTAAATTGTTATTTGTATATTTCAAATGTCAGGGTAGCTCAGCTGGTGAGAGCGTAGGATTCATAACCCTAAGGTCGGGAGTTCGAATCTCCCCCTTGACACACACAACCCCGCCCTTCGCGAAAGGCGGGGTGATATTTTTCAAAATAAAAACTACCAAATTATTGGTAGTTTTTGTTTTTAGATTAATTTATTTAATATCTACTTCCAAATCATTACTATAGACATCACATTTATCATTTATAACAGCGCAAACTCGGATATGAGCTTTACCACTTGGAAGACCTGACCAAATTTTGCCAAAATGTGAACGTCCTCTTTCAAAATACCAAGTTGCAGGCTCTGTAGGATTAGCGTCTTTTCCATATACTAATCTCCATATTTCGACTTTATCTTTTAGCTCTTGTGATGCTGACCAATTTAGATTTACTGTACCTTTTTTGGTTATTGGTTGTTCTGATAATATAAATTCGCTTGTGGTATTTTCTAATGTTGTATCAGTAGTTGTGGTATTTGTTTTTGTTACAATAGGTTCTGCCAATTTGACTTGTGGTGTTTCTGTTGTTGAAGTGTTGTTTGGTGTTGTTGTACTACTACAACCAGCTCCTATCAACATTAGTGCGATAGCTGAAGTTAATAAAAGATATGTTTTGCGCATAGGTTTTTTGATTATGAATAAATACTTTTTTAGATTAAAATGTCTTTTGTATACTTATTGTAGAATAAATTCGTTAAGTATGCAAGACGGTATACTAACAATTGACAAAAAATACTATAATGGTATGATTAGCTTGGTTCTTTAGATAATTAAGTGTAAGTAATTAAACCCTTATTTGAGGGCTTTTTGTGCTACCAAATAGACTACAGTCTACAGACAACAGACTATGGATAGAACTTTAGTCAGTAGTCTGTTGTCTGTAGACTTATTGGTTTTGAGGTGTGTATTTTTATTTATTTAATTTTGACTGTAAGAAAGCTTTATTTTAAGAAACGTCTATGCAAGACAAAATTATTATTCGAGGTGCTAGAGAACATAATTTAAAAAATATTTCTTTAGAATTACCAAGAAACAAGATGATTGTTTTTACTGGACTTTCTGGTTCTGGTAAATCTAGTCTGGCTTTTGATACTATTTTTGCTGAAGGTCAACGTAGATATGTGGAAAGTTTGTCAGCTTATGCTAGGCAATTTCTTGGTAATATGCAAAAACCAGATGTGGATGAAATAGACGGTCTTAGTCCCGCAATTTCTATTGATCAAAGAGCTCATAGTGCTAATCCAAGATCTACAGTAGCGACGATTACTGAGATTTATGATTATTTACGTGTGCTTTATGCACGTATTGGTGAGCCATATTGTCCAGTTTGTGGTACTAAAATTGAAAAGATGACAGTGGATGAAATTCAATCACGTATCATGAATCACATATCACGTATCAAAAAAGGCAAAGAAATAATTATTCTTTCTCCAGTTGTACGTGGTAGGAAAGGGGAATATTATCAAATGTTGTACGACATGTATAATAATGGTTTTCTTGAAGTGCGAGTTGATGGTAAAATGTATTCTCTCAAAGAAAGAATTATTTTGTCAAAAAATAAAAAACATACAATTGAAATTGTAATTGATAAAGTATTTGTTGCACCAGAAAACTTTAAGGAAATGAAACAGAGGCTTTCAGAAGCTGTGGAAACTGCTATAGATTTGTCGGATGGACTTTGTGGAATTATTTATGATACAAAAACAGAAGATATCTATAGTACAGAATATTCTTGTCCGAAAGATGGTTATAGTTTTCCAGAGATTGAACCACGTCTTTTTTCTTTCAACAGTCCTTATGGTTATTGTAGTCATTGTACTGGTCTTGGTACCAAAGAACTTTTTAGTGAAGATGCCTGTCCGAAGTGTGAGGGAAAACGTCTCAATGAAAATGCGCTTAGTGTCAAAATTGCTGAAAAAAATATTTGGGAAGTGACTTCTCTTACTATTGGTGAGGCCAAAGTTTTTTTTGAAAATCTGATAGAAAGTTTGGTGGAAAATAGATTGGCAATTGCTTCAGCGGCTCTAAATGAAATAAATAATCGTCTTTCTTTTTTGAATAATGTGGGTTTGCATTATATTACACTCAATCGTCGTGCTGGGACTTTGTCTGGTGGAGAAGCACAACGTATTAGACTTGCTTCACAAGTTGGACAACAGCTTGTTGGTGCGCTTTATGTTTTGGACGAACCAACAATTGGTTTGCATCAAAGAGATAATGATAGATTGGTCTCTACTTTGCGTGAACTTTGTGATAAAGGAAATACGATTATTGTTGTTGAACATGATGAAGATACAATTCTAATTAGTGATTGGATAGTAGATATTGGACCAAAAGCTGGTGTACATGGGGGAGAGATAGTATATTCTGGTACTTTGGAAAATCTTTTGAAAAAAGATACAAATAGCAAAAAACAAACAAATAACAAATTACAAATTCCAAATGATGATAACTTTAATTGCAAGGTTTATGGCAATGCAAAGGATTCACTCACGGGTAAATACTTGCGTGGTGAAGAAAAAATCTCAGTACCAGAGACAAGAAGAAAAGTAGATGGACATACGCCAAAAATAAAAATCAAAGGAGCAACAGAAAATAATTTGAAAAATATCAATGTAGAAATTCCTTTGCGTAGATTTATTTGTTTGACTGGTGTATCTGGTTCTGGCAAATCTACTCTCATGCACAAAATTTTGTATCGTGGAATTGCTAATCGTCTCAATCATGTTAACAAAAGAATTGGTGATCATAAAGAAATTTTGAATACAGAATACATTGATAAAATAATTAAAATAGATCAAAAACCAATTGGTCGTACGCCGCGTAGTAATCCAGCGACATATACAGCTACTTGGGGTTCTATTCGTGAAATTTTTGCTAGTACTCCAGAAGCGCGTATTCGTGGTTATAAAGTTGGTAGATTTAGTTTCAATCGTCCGGGTGGACGTTGTGAGAATTGTGAAGGAAAAGGAAAACTAACAATTGAAATGCATTTCTTACCAAGTGTAGAAATTGATTGTGATGTTTGTAAAGGTAAAAGATTCAATCAGGAAACTTTGGAAGTCCATTATAAAGAAAAAAATATTGCACAAGTGTTGGATATGACTATTGAAGAAGCTGAAGAATTTTTTGTTGATATTCCACAAATTTTTGATAAATTAAAAATGTTGAATAGCGTTGGGCTTGATTATTTGAAACTTGGTCAATCAGCTACGACTCTTTCTGGTGGAGAAGCTCAGAGAATAAAACTTTCCAAAGAATTAGCCAAAAGAAATACAACTAAAACTTTGTATTTGTTGGATGAACCAACAACTGGTCTACATTATGATGATGTTAAGAAACTTGTTGGTGTACTTCAAAGTTTGGTATCAAAAGGAAATACTGTGATGGTAATTGAACACAATCTTGATGTGATAAAATGTGCTGATTGGATAATTGATCTTGGTCCAGAAGGTGGTGATAAAGGTGGGGAAGTCGTTGCTTGTGGTACTCCAGAAGAAGTGGCTTTGAAATCAACAGTGAGTTCAACAGGGAAATATTTGAAGAGATTTTTGTCATAAAAGCATTAAAACATAAAAATATTAAAACAACTTTGTAATATTAAACAGGATGTAAACAAATAATAAATACTAAATCACAAAATTGGAATTTGTAATTTGTTTCTTGTTTGTTACTTGTGATTTGTATCTTAAAGTTATTATGCAAAATTTGATAGAAAAAGTTAAACGTTTTCCAACTGAACCTGGTATCTATTTATTCTACAATAAAACAAAAGAATTGATTTATATCGGGAAAGCAACATCTCTGCGCAATCGAGTACAGAGTTATTTTCGTGGTGCACGCTCAATGCGACCAATAGAACAAATGATGCATGAAGTGGTGGATATCAAAATCAAACAAACTGATTCAGTCTTGGAAGCTGTGATTCTTGAAGCTAATTATATTAAGAAATTTTTACCAAAGTATAATGTCGAAGGTAAGGATGATAGAAGTTGGAACTATATTGTGGTTACTACTGATGAATTTTCTCAAGTCTTGTATATCAGACAACATGAAATGGATTTATTAAAACATAAAAACATAAAAACATTAAAACAAAGTGAAGAAAAGACCAATAAAAATAAAAGTGGTAAAATAAGTTCACTAAAACAGGTTAAGCATTTGTTTGGGCCATATCCCGGTTTGAAGACTAGAGAGATGATGAAGTTGTTGCAAAGATTATTTTTTATTTCTACTTGTAAGCCAGGACAAAAAAGAGAATGTCTGTATTATCAGATAGGTCAGTGTTTGGGAGTTTGCACGGGAGAAATAAGTTCAAGAGAATATAAAAGTAAAGTGATATTACCTCTGGTCACTTTTTTGCGTGGAGGCAAAAAGAAATTGATAAAAAGTCTAGAAATAAAAATGAGAAAGTTTTCGAAACAAGAAGACTTCGAAGAAGCTGGGCGTCTGCGTAATCAAATTAATTCTTTGTTAAAAATTCATGATATAGCTCTTTTAAACAAAACTTTTGTTGAGGATGACATTCGAATTACGAATGACCCGAATGTACGAATAAATAGAATAGAAGGATATGATATTTCTAATTTAGGGTCTACTGGTAAAGTAGGAAGTATGGTTGTGTTCGATGGTGTAGAAGCTCAGAAAAAAGATTATCGTAAATTCAAAATAAAAACAGTTGAAGGACAAAGTGATGTAGATTGTTTGTGTGAAGTATTAGAGCGCAGATTAGCTCATGCTAACATTCGAATTTCGAATGACTCGAATGTACGAATTATAAATAAAAAAGATATTTGGCCTTTGCCTGATATTTTTCTAATTGACGGTGGTAAGCCACAAGTAAGTGTTGCTATGTCTGTTTTAAAAAAATATAAACTAAATATTCCACTAGTTGGTATTGCCAAAGGTCCTGAACGTAAGAGAAATGATTTTATTTTTGGAAATAAAGATAGGGAATTTATAAAATTTGTAAATAATAATCAAGATCTTTTGATCCGTGTTAGAGATGAAGCTCATAGATTTGCGATTACTTTTCAGAGGAGTTTACGTGGGATTAAAAGATAAAAGACTAAATAATTAGTTTCAAAAAATATTGGCATATCTAAGCCAATTTTTTTGTTAACTGTGGATATGTGGTGGATAAATGGGTTGAAGTGGTTGAAAAGGTTATTAAAGTGGTATATAATGGTTTCAAGTGGTAAAAAGTGGGGCCAGACTTCACTAAAGTTTCGTCTGGTAAAAAAAGATAAATAAAATGCTTGTCTATTTATCTATAAAAACATCATTATGTTTATTGGTGAATATCACCACAATCTTGATGACAAAGGACGACTTGCTGTTCCTAAGAAATTTCGAACAGAGTTGTCCAAAGGTGCAGTTGTAACTAGAGGTCTAGATAACTGTCTATTTTTGTATACCAAATCAGAATGGAAAATTTTGGCTGATAAATTGGCTAGCTTACCATTTTCACAAGCCAATAGTAGAGCTTTCTCCCGTCTGATGCTTGCTGGAGCTATGGATGTGACTATTGATAAACAAGGTCGTATCATTTTGCCAGATTATCTTCGTAACTTTGCTGGTCTCAAAAAGGAAGTGATTGTAGCCGGTCTGTACAACCGTCTAGAATTGTGGGATCAGAAAAGTTGGGAAGATTATAAGAAACGTACAGAAACTGAAAGTAATCAAATTGCTGAACAGATGTTTGAACTGGGTGTTTAAAATAAAGTAAAAAGTAAATAGAAAATAGTAAATAGAATATTTAATAATTCACTATTTACTGTTGTCTGTTTACTATTTACTAATATGAAGTTATGAGACATGTACCTGTATTATTAAAAGAAGTTCTTGATAATCTAAACCTGGAAGCAGGTAAGAATATTATCGATTGTACACTTGGTGATGCTGGACACTCTGAAAAGATTTTGGAACTCACCGGTCCAGATGGTAAATTACTTGGTATTGATGCTGATGTTGAAGCAATATTACGAACTAAACAATTTTTGTATAAGTTTGATGAGAGAGTGATTTTCGCTCGGGATAATTTTGAAAATTTGGGCAAGATTGTCAAAGAAAATAAATTTGACAATGTTACTGGAATTTTGATCGACTTGGGTTGGTCTAGTCCACAGTTTGAAGAACGTGGAAGGGGATTTAGTTTCCTTAAAAAAGATGAAATGCTGGATATGCGTTATGATACATATCTCAAGTGTGTACATGAAGCAACAAGTCTACCACATGGACCATGTAGTGCTACGGAACTATTGGATTTGAAAGATTATGAAGAATTAGAAGAAATATTTCGTAAATATGGTGAAGAAAATTTGAGTCGTGAAATAGCCAAAGCAATTGTGGAAAAAAGAAAAGATTATACGATTGAAACAGTTGGAGATTTGGTAGATATTATTTTGGAAGTTTATAGAAAAAAATTAAAAACAGATAAAGAAATTCCTTGGGTAGGTGGGTTGCATCCAGCTACAAAAGTATTTCAAGCATTGCGTATCGCAGTCAATGATGAACTTGGAGTAATAGAAAGAGTTTTGCCACAAGCAGTAGAAATATTGCAAAGTGGTGGAAGGCTTGCTGTTATCACTTTTCACTCCACTGAAGATACAATTGTAAAACATTATTTCAAATCACAAAATAATAAAACAATTAAAATAATCACTAAAAAACCTGTCATTTGTAGTGAGCAAGAACGAGAAATAAATCCTCGTGCGCGCAGTGCCAAATTACGGGTAGTGGAAAAAATATAATTTATGAATTCCTACCTAGAAAAAAAACAAACTTTACGTGAAAAGAAAGAAGCTTTGAATAAATTATTATTTAGTACTTCTTTCCGTGTGTCAGTTGGTATTTTTATTCTTATTTTTGGAGTGTTGTATATTTTGAAAACTACATCTGTCTCTACCAAAGGTTATATGATCAGTGATTTGGAAAGACAAGTGGCCAATTTGGAATATGAAAATAGAAAAATGGATGTAACTGTGGCAAAATTGAAATCTATGCAAAGTTTGCAAGAAAGAATTTCTAATACAGATTTAGTGGCTGTAGCTAATGTGGATTATTTAAATATTTTGGATGGTTCAGTGGCTGTAAGATAATGAGTCAAAAGTCCATAAAGTCCATAAAGTCCATAAAGTCAAAAGTATTCACGTAGCTTGTCTGTTACGTGTTTTTGTTTTTTGTGGTATAATTAAATTAATTAATTTTTGATTTGAGTTATGTTTGTACTATTGTTACAACGAATGTTGATCGAGTTTATTTTAGATTTTTTTTATTTTCCTATTTGGTGGTATACCGATGGTGCGAGAAGAGTACTAATGTTTTGCGTTAATATGATAAAAGAAGTCAATGCCATGATGTCTCCTGGTCTTTGGTTGAAAAATATTTTTGTACCGATGTTTGGTCAATATGATTTTCAAGGTCGTCTGGTAAGTGTGTTTGTAAGATTTTTAAATATTATTTTTAGAACGATTGGTCTTTTGGTTTGGGTGATTTTGGTTATTGTTTTATTTTTTATTTGGATTTTGTTGCCAATGGGTGTTTTATATTTTTTGATTGATTCTGTGATATCTATAGTTTAGATTAAAAAATAATTTTATTATGATTTTTGTAAAAAATGAAAAAATAAATATTGTTGTCTGTGACAAATGTCAGGGTACTGGTTTTTTGCAATTTCGTAATTGTCCGAATTGTAAAAAAATGCATGCAGGATTTTTTTATAACAATCTCTTTATTTATTTTGGTCAGTCTTTGACACTTTATAATATTAAGTTGCACAAAGCAAGAAAAATTTTGAATTTTGTGAGGATTTTGTCGGCTTTGGTGTTTTGGTTAGGTTTTTGGGCTTTGCTTGTATATAGTGTTTGGCAAACTGACAAAAATATAAATAAAATTTTGACAGCCTCCTTTTGGTTTGATGGTAGGGAAAAAATACGTATTTTATTTTGGCTTGGTTTTGTGGCAATGACTTATTTATTTTATAGGATTACTGTTCAAAATCCTGTAAAAAAAGATATAGATTATAATTTTTTGAAAAAAAATGTTGATAAGAAAAATAATATTACAGCAACCAATTGGTTGGATATAAAAAAGATCTCACACAAAAACAAATTTGATTTTAGTAATTTTTTGACTGAAAATACTAATGAAGTTTTGCAACAAAGTTTTTTGTTTGCTAGAAGTAAAAAAAATTCGGAGATTACTCCTCTACATATTTTTTATACTTTACTTTCATCCGACGAAATTATTGGTATTTTTGTGCGCTTGGGAATTTCTATTCAAAATTTGAAATCAAGAGTTGGTCTATTGATAAGTAAAACAAAGAAAACAGATTTGGAAAACAAATATTTTGGTGATGATTTTTGGCAAATTATTTTTAATACTTTTGTCATATCTGCTAATTTCAAAGATATTTCTATTCGTACCAGTGAATTGCTTTTGGCGACTGTGCGACAATCAGAAAGTTTGCAAGAAATTTTGTATGATTTGGGTGTGGAAAATCAGAAATTAGACAATGTTGTAGAATGGGTAAGAAATAGAGAATATTTTTATGATCAATATCGTAAATTTAGACGAGCTGCTAGTGGTGTGAGTAAATATGGTATGGACAAAGCAATGACTTCGGTAGCAACTCCATTTATGAATGCTTATAGTAAAGATCTTACTCTTTTTGCGAAATATGGGCATTTGTCACAGTGTGTAGCTAGAGAAAAAGAAATAGAAGAAATATTCAATATTATTGAAGCTGGTAGTGAAAATGTTATTTTGGTAGGTGAACATGGTGTCGGTAAAATGGCAATCATTGAGGGAATTGTGCAAAAAATGATTTCAGGTGAGGCTCCAAAAAAATTGTTAGATAAAAGATTTGTACAGATTTCTACTTCATCACTTATGGCTGGTACGACTGTTGCTGGAGCTCAACAAAGACTTATTAAAATTATGAATGAAGTATCTCATGCCAAAAATATTATTTTGTTTATAAATAATTTGCATGATTTGACAGGGATGAATAGTGGTCAGGGTGGGCAAAGTATGGATGTGTCAGAAACTTTGGCTGAATATTTGAGTAGTGGTAATTTTACAATGTTTGCAACATCTTTGCCTGAAGGTTATAATCGTCACATTGTAAATAGTGAAATTGGCACAGTCTTTGCCAAAGTAAGTATTAGCGAAATGAATGCAGATCAAGCTATAAGTGTATTAGAATCAAAAGCTGGGGAAATAGAATACAAAAATAAAATATTTTTTTCTTATGATTCATTGGCTAAGTGTGTAACATTGACAGACAAATTTTTCTTTGATCAAAATTTGCCAGCTAGTGCTATTGCGCTTTTGTTAGAAGTCGGAAATTTTGTAAAAAATAAAAAAGGACAAAATACTTTGGTGTTTGCTGAGGATGTGGCTGAAGTAGTAGCTAACAAGACTGGTATACCTGTAGCTAGTATTACTGAAAATGAGTCAGACAAACTAATGCGTCTAGAACAAGAAATGCACAAACACGTTGTCGGACAAGATTTAGCAGTAGAGCTTGTATCAAATGCTTTGCGTCGTGCTAGGGCAGAAATAAGATCACAAAAACGTCCTATTGCGAATTTTCTTTTTCTTGGACCTACTGGTGTTGGTAAAACAGAATTAGCCAAAACTATAGCTGAGGTTTACTTCGGTGGAGAAGACAAAATGATTAGAATGGATATGAGTGAATATCAAGACACCAATAGTATTTATCGTATGATTGGTCAACCTGGTCAACAAGGGACTGGATTACTCACTGAAGCTGTGCGACAAAAACCTTTCTCACTTGTTCTTTTGGATGAACTTGAAAAAGCCAACAAAGATGTTCTCAATTTGTTTTTGCAAGTTTTTGATGACGGACGTCTGACTGATAGTGTTGGACGTGTCATAGATTTTACTAGTACTATTATTATTGCTACTTCCAATGCTGGTACTAGCTATGTACAATCACAAATGAATAATAATGTAGATTTAGATACTATCAAGAATAGTTTGATTCATGGAGAACTAATGCAATATTATCGTCCTGAATTTCTTAATCGTTTTGATGGTATAGTACTTTTCAAAGCTTTGAATCGTGAAGAAATAAAACAAATTGCAGGACTTATGCTCAAAAGTATTGCTAAGGATTTGGAAGCTCGTGGTGTAGAATTACGTGTGGAAGATTCTGCTCTTGAAGCTTTGGCTGATGTAGGTTTTGATCCAGAATTTGGAGCTAGACCAATGAGAAGAGCTATCCAAGATAGAATAGAAAATAGACTAGCTGAATTGATTTTGCAAAATAAATTACAAAGAAGAGACACCATTATACTTGGAGATGCTTGTCAGATTAGTGTAAAGCATGGTTAGACACTGGTTATGCTTATTTTAAAAGATTGTACTGATAAAAATCAACCCCGCCCTTCTCGAATGGCGGGGTTGATTTTTTGCTAATTTTTGCTATAATATCTGCGGTTTATAAAAGAAAATTAATTATGCAAAATAAAGAATTAAGAAAGAAAATTGAAAATTATCTATATATTTACGAACATCCTGGTAGAGTAGTGTTGTCAAAAAAATATCCAAAATTACAAAAACCAATTATTTTTGTTCGTTATCTTTTGAGGAATATCCAAAATTTTTTTGATTGGCGTTTGCAAACCAAAAAAAGTGTAAAATATTTTGAAAATGTAATAGCTCGTCATCAATCTCTATTACGTCGTAAACTCGGAGTAAGTAATCCACGTTTACAAGAACAAAAAATAACTAATCTAAAACAAGCAATCAAGAAATTGGATGGTGTAATTATTCCGCCAGGAAAAATATTTTCTTTGTGGAAAATTGTTGGTAAACCTAGGTATGAAGATGGTTATGTCGATGGGATGTTACTTTCAGGTGGAGAAATCAGTGAGGGTTTGGGTGGTGGTTTGTGTCAGTTGTCAAATTTTTTGTATTGGATTTTTCTTCACTCACCAACTGAGATAATAGAACGTCATCATCATTCAAAAGATGTTTTTCCTGATTCTGGACGTACCTTGCCTTTTGGTAGTGGAGCAACTATTTTTTATAATTTTGTAGATTTGAAAGTAAGAAATGTTTCAAAATTTCCTTTACAAATAAAAATTTGGCTAACTGATGAACATCTAAAAGGGCAAATATTGAATAATGGTAAAATAATGGAAAAAATACATATTTTTGAAAAAAATCATTTGTTTATTAAAAAAGGTAATAAATATTTTCGTTACAATGAAATATTTAGAGAAGTACAAATTGATGGTAAAATCATAAAGACTGAAGAAGTGACTACTAATTTTGCGCCAGTTTTATATAAAGTTGATGAAGAATATTTACAAAATAATAATTTTGAAGTTTGGGACATTGATTTCACAGATTATATCAGATTGCACTGATTAAGGGTTAGTTTGTTTTTTGTACATTTTTTGCTATACTTTGTTTAGAAATTCATATGATTATCTATTTATTTTATTTTGGTTTTACTTTTCTTGTCTCTGTAGTGACAACTTTTTTTGTGACTATACTTATGAGAAAGTGTGGTATAGTGGACAAAGCTGGTAAGGAAAAAAGAAAAATTCACAAGAAAACTATTGCGCTTGGTGGGGGATTAGCTATATTTTTTAGTTTTTTCTTGTCAGTTTTATTAACCTGGTTTTTGACTGATAATTTCACTTATGAAATTGTTGGGCGTAATTTGTTGGGATTATTTTTTGGTTCTTTGATTTTGGTTATTGGTGGAATTTTGGATGATAAATATAATTTGAGACCTAAATTACAAATAGTTTTTCCTATTTTGGCAACTTTGGTTATCATTTTTTCTGGTATTGGTCCACATGTTATCTCCAATCCTTTTGGTGGAATTATTAGACTTGATTTTTGGAAAATTAGTCTTGGTAATCTTGGTGTATTTGTAGTAGTGGCTGATTTGTTAGTTTTCTTTTGGCTTATGGGTATGATGTTTACTACCAAGTTTCTTGACGGTCTTGATGGTTTGGTTTCGGGGATTGTGATTATTGGTGCTTTGGTTCTTTTCTTTTTTTCTTTACAAACACAATGGTATCAGCCTGATGTAGCGATGCTGGCTATAATTTTGACTGGAGCTACATTGGGATTTTTAGTTTGGAATTGGTTTCCAGCCAAAATATTTCTTGGTGAAGGTGGTAGTTTGTTAACAGGATTTTTATTGGGTAGTCTGGCTATAATTTCTGGTGGGAAATTGGCAATTACTCTTTTGGTAATGGCTGTACCTGTTTTGGATGTGGGAAGAGTGATAATCAAACGTATAAGAAACAAAAAACCAATTTATATTGGCGACAATGAACATTTACATTTTCGTTTGTTGGAAAGTGGACTAAGTCAGAAACAAGCTGTATTATTATTATATAGTATTTCATTTTTGTTTGGTCTTTCAGCTTTGTTTTTGCAAAGTAAACAAAAATTATTTTCTTTAATTTTTCTTTTTGTGGTGATGTTGCTTTTGGGTATTTGGTTTAGTAAAAAGAAGTTGAAGAATGTGTAGTGAGGAATGGGGGACGGGGAATGAGGAATGTGGAATGTAATTGATTTAGATTTTTAAAATTGTTTTTTATTTTGTTTGTTATCTATATACTTATATTATGAAAAAAAACAATAATTTCAAATTTTATTTTTTTATAGTTTTTATTGTAGTAGCAATATTCTTGTTTTTTTGGCAGAGATTTCATTGGCCAAGTGCAACTGTATCTTTGAAAAACCAGACTTTACATGTCCTCGTGGCTGATAGTATTTATCGTCAACAAAAAGGTCTGGGTGGTAGGACTAGTATTGCACCTTATGATGGTATGATTTTCCCTTTTGCCATGCTTAGTAAACACGCTTTTATTATGAGGAATATGAATTTTCCTATAGATATTATTTGGCTCAAAAAAGGGGAAGTAGTGGATTATGCGCCAAATGTACAGATAGAGCCAAATCATACAGAAGAAACTTATATTCGCTATACTTCACGTACTGATGATGATATGGTCTTGGAGTTGTCAGCTGGCTGGGCACAGGCTCATGATTTGAAGATTGGGGACAAAATGACCCTTGTGGAGGACTAGTCTTGACTTATTCTACTTAATTTAGTATAATATCCACGTTTCCTAAAAACAATTTTATCTTAGCAGAGTCTTGTGTCAAGACAATAATAATAAATTTTTAAAAACAAAAATATGTTTGCAGTCATTCAAACTGGTGGAAAGCAATATCTTGTCAAAGATGGTGATCTCCTAAAAGTTGAAAAATTAGAAGTTGAAGTTGGTAAAGAGGTCATTTTTGATGAGGTTTTGATGCTTGCCAAAGAAGATGGTACTGATGTACAAATCGGCAAACCATTTTTGGAAGGTGTAAGTATTGTTGCAATGTGTGAAGAACAAGGAAAAAACAGAACTATCCGCGTTGTAAAATATAAACGAAAAATACGTTACAAAAAAGTTCATGGTCATAGACAACGTTATACTAAGATCAAAGTGAAAGAAGTGAAATAGCATGTAACATGTAACACGTATCACGTAACACATATTAAAAACCGCTTGAAAGCGGTTTTTTTGTATTTAAAATTTTATTTATTAGTGCCTATTTATTTGATACTCTATTTTTCAAAGCACTGCTCAAAGTTATTTCATCAGCATATTGCAAGTCACTACCCATCGGAAGTCCACGGGCTAGGCGGGTGACTTTTATTTCTGGTTTTAGTTTTTTTATTTGTCTTTCCAAATACATCATCGTGGTTTCACCACTGATATCAGGATTGAGAGCAAGTATTACCTCGTCTATTTCATTTTTGTGGAGTCTAGTCATTAGTTCATTTATTTTTAGAAATTTACTAATATTTTCATCATCTGGTTTCAAAGTTCCACGCAAGATATGGTAAACGCCAGTAAATTCTTTGGTCTTTTCAATTGTTTCTCTATCTTGTGGTTGTGATACTACGCAAATGACTTTGTGATCACGTCTAATATCAATACAAAAACTACAAGGACTAGTGTCTCCGAAGTCCCAACACACTTCACAGCTTTTGATATTTTCTATCAATTCTTTTAAGGCTATTGTCAATTCAGCTACATCTTTTTTACCAGATTTTAGTAAATAAAAAACAAAGCGTTCGGCTGTGCGATGACCAACACTAGGTAGGCGAGAAAACGCTTTGATTAGATTTTGAATGGGTTTTGAATACATTTTTGTAAATATACAATAGTAAAATAACAAATTTCAAATAATATACAAATCACAAATTTTATTTTTTTGTTATTGTTTGTTGTAATTTATTTGGAATTTGTGTATTTTTAATTGTTTATTTTGTAAAGATTTAACTAAGTCCTGGAATATTTGGCAATCCACCCATTTCTTTCATCTTCATTGCCATTACACGTTGCATTTTTCTGAGTGCATCAGAGTGAGCATCTTTGAAAGAAGATTCTAATTTTGATTTTTTACCAACTTCGAGCATATCTTCAGAAACATTTACATTGGTTATTTCTAGATTGCCGTTCATAGTCAATTCTACACCATTTGATTTGGTAGTAATACTTTCTTGTGAAAGTTTACTTTGCATTTCTTTAGCTTGATCACGAAGATCTTTGAATTGTTTTAGTTTGTTGAACATACGTTTTTTATTTAAAATTTTGTTAATTAATTAAAAATATTTTATAACTATATTTTATCAAATAAAGTGGATGTTTGAAAGGCTTGAAAGGCAGTTTTTATATTATAGCCTCTCAAGTTTTTTTGGCTTTTTAAGCATTTCCAGCCTTTTTACTCCGGACTTTCATAAGTTGTATCAGTATCCAAATTTTTGAAAGAGGTACGAGCTTCATCAAAAAATGTACGAATGACTCCGGTCGGACCATTTCTATGCTTGGCAACATGAATTTCGGCAATATTTCTTTCATCTGGTGGAATATCTTCTAGACGATAATTTCTATCAGCTGCTTTACGATAAAGAAACATCACAATATCAGCATCCTGTTCTATACTACCAGATTCACGTAAATGTGACAATTTTGGGATAGCTGGTTTGCTTTGTTCTACTGCACGAGAAAGCTGAGAAAGAGCAATAACAGGAATATTTAGTTCACGAGCAATACCTTTCAAATTTCTACTGATGACAGCGACTTCTTGTACACGGTTACTACTATTTTTGTCATTGTGTGATTCCATAAGTTGCATATAATCAATAACAATCATACCCAATCCGTGTTCAGCTTGTAAACGTCTAGCTTTAGTTCTAATTTGCATAACGTTGTTGCCAGGTGTGTCATCAATATAAATTGGTGCTTCAGATAGTACGCCCATGGCATGTCCAATACGCGGGAAATCATCACTATCTGGTTTGTCTGATAAGTTGCCTGTACGCATCTTCCACAAGTCAATACCAGCTTCAGCACAAAGCATTCTATCTACCAATTGTTCTTTACTCATTTCTAATGAAAAGAAGCCTACAGGTACCTTATATTTCGTTGCAGCGTGTCTGGCAATATCAAGTGCAAAAGAAGTCTTACCCACAGATGGGCGAGCTGCCAAAATTATTAAGTCAGATTTTTGGAAACCAGCCATTAGTTCATCTAGTTTTTTGATACCACTTGGTACACCGCGCAATTTACCTTTTTCTTTGTGTAGTTCATCAATACGTTCAAAAGCAGTACTCAAAACACCGCGAATAGAAACAAAAGTTTGTTTGCTTTGTTTTTGAGTAATAGTATAGAGTTGCTGTTGAGCTTGGTCTAATAGTTGTTCTACATCATCAGCGTCTTCTTGATAACCAAGTTTGGCTATTTCATGAGCAGAGTTTAGAAGTTGTCTAAGTGTAGATTTTCTTTTGATAATCTCAGCATATTGTTGGATATGTGAAGCTGTTGGTACAGAGTTGGACAATTCTATTAGATAACTTTTGCCACCACAACTTTCTAGTAGTTTTCTTTCTTCCAATCTATTTGCTACAGTCAATACATCTATGGGTTCATTTTTTTGGTACAACTCCAACATTATTTCGTAAATAAAAGAATGTGAACGTTTGTAAAAATCTGTTTCATTTACTATGTCAGAAATTTTCAACATGGCATCTTTGTCAATCAAAATAGAGCCTAATAATGATTTTTCAGCTTCAATATTTTGTGGTGGTATTTTTTCTAGTTGAGTAATATCTGGCATAAATAGTTGTTTGAATACGTTGTTATATTACCGCAGATTTGAATTGGATTCAAGCTAAAAAAAATATTTTTGTGTGTATGCTGTGTTTAATTTGTTGACAAGATTTTTTTCAATTTTAAAAGCATTGATTTTTTGCTAAGTTATGATATTATAAGTGGCAAAGATAAATATTTGAGTATTTTATGAAAATCTGTCTAATACACAATTTGTACGAACCATACGCTAGAGGCGGTGCTGAACAAGTTGTTAAGTCTACTATTGATTATTTTGTTTCTATGGGAAATGAAGTAATTTTGATTACCTCAGCTCAGACAAAAGAAGAAATTGTAGAGAATGGTAAATTGAAAATTTATCGTATCAAGCAAAAAAATATTTGTGGGTTTTTGGATTTGTACAAACATTCTTTTTTAATTCGTTTTGTTTGGCATTTGATTGATATGTTTAATTTTGGTATTGCCAAAAAAGTGGGGATAATTTTACAGCAAGAAAAAGTAGGAGTAGTCCATACGCACAATTTGATGGGACTAAGTTTTTTGATTCCACAAGAAATTAGAAAATTAAAAATAAAAAATATACACACTGTGCACGATGTACAGTTGGTAGAGCCTAGTGGAATTATTTTGAAAGCAAAAGAAAAAACTTGTCGTTATCGTGGTTGGTTTATGAAAATGCATATTTTGGTGATGAAGAATTTGGTTGGTTCACCGGATGTAGTGATTTCTCCATCGCAATTTTTGTTAAATTTCTACAAAGAAAAAGGATTTTTTGAAAATTCAAAATTGAAATTGTTGGCCAATCCTTTGACTTTTGATTTTCCAAATATTTTTTCCAAAGAAAAGCACGAAGGATTTAATTTTCTTTATGTGGGACAAATTGAAAAACACAAAGGTATTTTTGAATTATTGGAAGTTTTTCAAAATATAAAAAATGCTACTTTGCATATAGTAGGTGATGGCACACAATTGGATTTTTTGAAAAAACAGTTTCAGGATTTTAGTAACATTAAATTTTATGGGAGACTAAATAGAGAAGATTTGTCAAAAATATTTTCTAAAATAGATGTTACAATTTTTTCTTCGATTTGTTATGAAAATTATCCAGCAGTAATTTTTGAAAGTTTTTATTTTGCTACACCTGTATTGACTTGCAATCATTCTTCTTTGCCTGAGTTTGTAAAAGTAGGGGAGAACGGTTGGCTTTTTGATATAGAAAAAGAAAATGATTTGGCAGAAAAATTGCAGTGGTGTCTAGAAAATAAAACAGACATACAAAAGATGTCTGAGAATTTTGATACTAAAATTTTTAAAAAAAATAGTGATAATTATTTTTTTGAATTGCTGAATTTGTATAAATAATTATTCTTCTTCTTGTAAAATATATTCATAAACCCAAACTCTACCATTGTCTAGCTCCCACCAATTGTCAGCATCTACTTTGGCATCATCACGAATCTGAGCAGCTGGACTCCAATAATCAGTGTGGATGAAATAAGCTTTTCTGACTCCAGCAAATTTCATGGCTTCTTCCATTGGTTGTCTCTGGGCTTTGACATAAGCCATTTGTCTGAAATATTGATAAAGTGGACCGCCAGTTGGAATAGAATAAAAATATTGCAAACCTTGTGAAGTTGGTAAATAACCATCGAAACCAAATTCTGTTAAGGCTGCTGTAGCTACTGCTTGATTGGTGAGAACTATATAATCTTTTTTATTATTATTTCTATCAACAATAAATTTTACAGCTATTAAATCAGCTTTTCTCAAATTTTGTCCAGTATATAGTGAAATATTGTCACGAGTCGGGTAGGTAAAAAACCAGGAGAGTAGAAGTGATAAAGCTAAAAAAATAGATACAAGAATTTGCCAGCTTATTTTGTTTTTTAGTTTTATAAATATTTCTCTAATAGCAATAATAAAAAACGGTAGAAATAAAATCAAACTTAAATCTAATAATCTAGTACCATATAATTTTTGGTCATAAGAAATTACATCTTTGAATTTTATAGAAGTGATAATCAAGAAAGACGATGTAGTGAGTGCCAAAAAAGTACTGATGAAAAAGTAAGTGATATTTTGTTTGTATTTTTTTAGAGCTAGGAAAATACCAAAGATAATGATTATTATTATTAGGGGTTTCAAAATATCGCGATAATAATACAAAAGTTTTAATAATTTTGGACCACGTTCAATGAAGATATATTGTGGTCTAGCAAAAATATTAAAAAAAACTTTAGCATTTTGAAAAGTATTTTGCCAAATTAAAGATCCTTTGTTGAATATAGAATTTAAGTATAGAGCAAAAGGAACAGTAAATGTGAGAATAAGAATGTACAGCGGATAAAATATTTTTTTGAAATTAGCATATATTTTTTTATAGATAATAGAAGCCAAATAAATTACAAATATTGGTAGACCGATGAGTGGGTGTATCGTAGTAGTTAGTATATTGAGTAAAACACCAAAAATATTGGTTTGTATATCACTATGTTTATTTTCATACCAGATCCAAGAGGTTGTAATGAGAGAAATAAGTAACGCCAAATTATTTGGTGTGGTAAATATAAAAAAGTTGAGCGGTATCAAAGAAATTAGAAGTAATGCTGGGTATATTTTATTTTTAAAATTATTTTTTGTGAGGGCAAAATAAAAACAAAGTGGAATAGCGACAGAAGCTAATATTGGGACTATACTTCTGTCCAGCCAAGAGATGTTTAATTTAGTAATAAAATTTGTAGAGACAACCCACATATATTGTCCGATATAATAAGGTTGTTTTGGAGCAATGAACAGATGTTCTCTTATCCATTTTTCAGTAGCTTCGTGAACGTGTGGATCAAAACCATAACCATATTTGAAAACAAAAAAAGCTACGTTCAAAATAATAGCTGTGTGGAGTATGATAAGTAATAGGTTGGTTTTTTGGTTTTTTGATCTTTGTAAAAAAAATAATAAAAGAGCTGAAACTAGAAAGAAAAGTATAAAAATTTTATTACTAAAAAGTGTCCAAGGTGAAATGATAGTCTCGTCATAACGATGACTTATAAGAATTGTCAGTATAGTGATTTGTCCAATAAAAATTATGATAGCTAAAATATTTTTTTTTAGATAGTCTGATATTTGTTTTGTAGTTATTTGTTTTTTTTTGAAAATAATAAAATCTTCTATAGTATTTTTTCTACACAGGTATGAAATTGTAATAGAAGTAAATATGAAGGTAAAAGAGATAGTAGCCTGGTCTATTTGGTAAAACCAGTAGATAATAGACAATAAAGAAGTGGTCACCGCAATAAGACCTATGGTTCCAAAAAATAGCTTCCAAAATGAGTTTTCCTGTTTGATAAAACAAATACCAAAAGAATAGCCAAAAAAGGCTATATATAAAACATAAGCCAAAGTTCCTAAAATAGGATTTGTTGTGTACCATGTTGCTAAGAGTAAAAGGGTTGTAATAAGGGTTGCAAGCGTGGTATACTTTTTGAATAGTGTTGTCATAAGGTCTAATTTGATTATTATAACAAATTTATGTCTTTTATCAAGGATTTCAAAGATAAGAATTTTGATTTGTTTGAATATCTACCAGCTACTGAAGTGCATCCACACGATCATTTTTTGGCTGTGACAATTTTGCGTCTTTTGCCAAAGAACATTACTCCCAACAAAATTAGTTTATTTCGTATTTTTGCTACCCCTTTTGTTTTTTTGTTGATTTTTTTTGGGTATTACAATGTTGGTGTTATCTGTTTTGTACTAGTAGCCTTCACTGATGCTATGGATGGATCACTTGCTAGAACACAAAATAAAATAACTAAATTCGGTATGCTTACAGATCCTTTGGCTGACAAGCTCCTGATTGGCTCTATGGTACTACTTCTTGTATTTAAATATTTGGATTTTTGGTTGGGGATTGTGGTATTGGTTATAGAAATTATTTTTATTATTGCGGCTTTTGTTTATCGTGTGAAGTTCAAGACTGTTCGTATGGCCAATCTGTGGGGGAAGATAAAAATGTTTTTGCAAGTATTGGCAATTTGTAGTGTGCTTATAGCTTTGGTTTTTGAAAATCAGACTTTTCTCAATATAGCCAATGTGATTTTGGGATTATCAGTAGGCTTTGCTTTAGTTAGTTTATTTCGGCATGGTATATGAGTATGACTTTTTTGAAGAATAAAAATTTTTTGTTTACGATTTTATCTTTAATTTTGATTGCTATTCCTTCTCCTATCAGTAAGTTGTTAGGATTTTTTGGTTTTTTATTTTTCACTTCACAAATTTGGAAAAGTTTTTTTTCTTCTCTATTTGCTGAAAAATTTTCTAGTTTGATATATTTTTTGTTAGGTTTTTTTACTGTTTTTAGTTTGCTTGGTTTGGTATCTAGTATATTTGTGGTTTATTATACTTTGAATTCTACTCTTTTAGTTTGTTCTTTTGTTATTACTGATTTTTTGACTTTGGTTTTTTGTTACAAAAATTTGGAAAATAAATCATATCCCAAAAAAGAAAATTTTTTTCAAGAGAATAATTATGTAAAAATTTTACTAGTTGTCTTTATCCTGTTATTTTCTTTAGGTATTTTTATTTTGTCACAGCACACTAGTGTGGAGGTGTTATTTAGTCCTTGGCAAACTATTCCCTTTGCTTATTTATTGATTTTTTTTGTTTTGAGCTTGGTTGCCGTGAGTTTACTTTATTTTTTACAGCACAAAGAAATAAGTTTATTTATTTTTATTATTTTGGCTTTTTTTGTGCATGCTTACCTACCTATGTCTCATGTTTTGCCGTGGGGAGGGGATGTCTGGAGACATATGGCAGTAGAACAAAAGATTATGGATGGAGGTCTGGAATTGCCAGTTCTTTTTGGCAAAGAAGTATTATCTCGTAATATTTTTGGTTTAGCTATACCAGAAACATTTTTGATATCTACCAAATATTCTTATGGGCATTTGTGGGCAACAAGTATTCTCTTGTCTGATAGTCTGCATGTAGATTTGCTTCAAATAAACAAATGGTTAGTCACTATTTTGTGGTCGGTGTTTGTTCCTATTTTTTTGTATTTACTTGGTGTGGAGTTGTTTGATTCAAAAAAAAAATCTTTGTGGCTAGTTTTTTGTAGTATTTTTATTTTTTCTTTTCAAGCTTTGGGGGCTTTTACTTTGCCTGTGAGTTTTGATTTTATTTTATTTTTGTTTTTATTGTTTTTATTTTTTTCTTATGTAAAATCTCAAAATAATAATTTGAAAAAAATGTTATTTTTGTTTTTACCATTACTTTTATTTCAGTATACTTTATTTTTTTTATTATTTATTTTTATTATTGTTTTTTCTTTTATTTTAAATAAAATAAAGAGTTTTGGTTCAAAAATTATTTTGGCTTTTTCTGCTATATTTTTTATTCCGATTTTTGAATTAATTACCAATTTGTCTGTACTAAATAATTTGCCAAGTATCTTTTCAAATGCTAAACAGACTGTAGGGTATTTGTCTGGAATTACTTATGCTCTAGCTATCCGAAGTGAGGATATTTTGACTGGTAATATTTTTTTTAATCATACGCCTTTGATTGCTTTTGTTCCTAATATTTTTAATATTTTTAGATGGCACATACCTTTGGTTATGTTTGGTGTTTGGTGTTTATTTTTTATTGGTATTTTTTATATTCTTCTAAAAGAAAAAAGAAAAGAATGGCAAATTGTTACTTTGTTTTCTTTTTTGGTAGCTGGTGGTTATATTGTTGGTTGGATATTTTTTTCTGGTGATCATCTGTTTATACGTAGACTTGATCCTGTTTTGGCTTTGGTTATTTTGTTTGGTTCTTTTTATACTATTTATAATACAAGAATTTTCAAGAGAATTTTAGACAAAAAAATAATTAGTTTTTCCTTAGTCACTTTAATTATTTTGTTTGGTACTACTGCTTATTCTTCTGGGCCAGATATGCAAGTGGTTTCTGTAAATGAGTACAAAGCTAATCAATATATTTTTAGTCTAATTAAAGATGATCAACATTATTGTGTGATTAGTAATAGTTGGACTTTGCTTACTCTGGAATATTTTTCAAATAAAAAAATTGTGGGAGGCGGTTTTCCAATAGATAGACAGTTTGCCCAACCTGAATTAACTAATATTTATCAATCTTTGTTAAACACTAGTTTTGAATTATCAATGTTGGACAAAGCTTTTGGTATAACTGGAAGTAATAGATGTATTTTGGCTATACCAAAAGAGTCTGTTACTTCAGAACAGAAAAAAGTTTTGGATGCTAAGCTGTCTGACTACGATTTAGGAGATTTGTCTATGTATGTTTGGGTAGTTGAAAAAAAGTCTTGATTAGTTTATTATAATAATAGTTATATTTAATCCGCCCAAGGCGGACAAGGTTTAATTCCTCGCAGTTTACTGCGAAATAATCTAATTGATACCTCGTCAGCTTGCTGCTAGGTATTTCATTTATAAAAATATGGAAAATTGTATATTTTGCAAAATACTTGCTGGGAAAATACCAAATCATACTATTTATGAGGATGAGTACACTTTGGCTTTTCTAGACATTACACCTAGTACCAAAGGTCATACTTTGGTAATACCAAAAGTTCATGCACAAAATTTGTTAGAATTGGATGAAGAATATGTGGGCAAATTATTGTTGGCTGTAAAAAAGGCTCAAGAAAAAATAGATTTGATTTTGAAACCAAATGGTTATAATATTGGCTGGAACCATGGTGAAATAGGTGGACAAGCTGTACCCCATATACATATTCATATTATGCCACGCTACAATGGTGATGGTGGTGGAAACATGCATTCAATAGTACATAATCCTGGTGACGAGACTGTCGAAGAAGTATTTGGTTTGTTTAATAAATAATTTTCGTTTTTTGGCTTACAAAGCTTACAAGGCTCACAAGGCTTACATTCTGCCTTGTAAGCTTCGTAAGCCTTGTAAGCCTTGTATAAGCTTTTACTATGCCAAAACATCTAGAAAAAATATCAGAGGAAATTCTAAATAAAAATCCTTGGTCTACTTATAAGCATGATAGATATATCAAGCCAAACGGTAAAGAGGGTGATTATTTTTATATGGAAATTTTGGGTGGTTCAGCAATGGTTGTTGCGGTTATGCCAAACGATAGTATAGTTTTGACATTACAGCATAGATATTTGGCAGATAAACAAAGTATAGAGTTTCCAGCTGGGCGCAGGAAAGCGGGACAGACTTCATTGGATGTGGCCAAAATAGAACTTTTGGAAGAAACAGGTTGCATTGCTGATGAAATTATAAAGATAGGTGTTTTTGAAAGTTCACCTTCTAGTATAAAAGATGAAATACATGTTTATTTGGCTCATGTTTTTGAACAAAGAGATCAAAAATTAGATGACTCAGAAGAAATTGATATTTTGTATCGTAGACCAGATGAAATTGATGAAATGATAAAAAATAATGAAATTTTCAATGGTCCAACAATGGCAGCTTGGTCACTTGTTAGACATCATTTATTATAATAGAAAATTATGAAATTACTAGTTACTGGAGGGGCTGGATTTATTGGATCAAACTTTATACATTATTGGTTAGAAAAACATCCTGAAGATGAGATTGTCAATTTCGATGTTTTGACTTACGCTGGAAATCTAGAAAATTTGAAAGATATTGAAAATAATACAAATTATAAATTTGTCAAAGGTGATATTTGTGATAGAGAGTTAGTTTTTTCTTTGGTAAAAGATGTAGATGTCGTAGTTCATTATGCGGCTGAAACTCATGTAGACAGATCTATTATGGATCCTAGCGCTTTCATACGCAGTAATGTTTTGGGTACTCAAGTTTTGCTTGATGCTGTTCGTGAGTATGATAAACGTTTTCATCATGTTTCCACGGATGAAGTTTTTGGTACTTTGAAAGATGTTGATCCAGCTTTTAATGAAAAAACACCTTATGATCCAAGAAGTCCATATAGTGCTAGTAAGGCAGCAGCTGATCATTTGGTACGGGCTTATTTTCATACCTATGAAATCAAAATGACTATTTCCAATTGTTCAAATAATTATGGTCGTTTTATGTTTCCTGAAAAAGTTTTGCCACTTTTTATTGCCAATTTGATGGAAAACAAAAAAGTCCCTGTTTATGGTGATGGTTTACAAATAAGAGATTGGATTCATACACTTGATCATGCTTGTGGTGTAGATATGATTTTGCAAAAAGGGAAAATAGGTGAGACATATTGTCTTGGTGGAAATAATGAATTGACCAATTTGCAACTTACAAAAACTTTATTAAAAATAATGAGCAAAGATGAAAGTTATATTGAATATGTCAAAGATAGGCCAGGGCATGACCGTAGATACGCGATTGATTTTACCAAAGCCAAGACAGAATTGGATTGGGAACCAAAAATAAAATTTGACGATGGTCTAAAAGATATGGTAGATTGGTATAAAAATAATCAAGAATGGGTGAAAAGATGTCTGAGTGGTGAGTATCAAAAGTACTATAAAAGACAATATTTAGAACGTTGATATTCTAGATTTATTATTTATTTATATAAATAGGTGATTTAATTTCAAAATACAAAATCCAAATTACAAATAAAAATCAAATTTCAAATATTAAAATTATTTTGTCATTTAAAATTTTGGATTTGATTTGAAATTTGAGCTTTGAAATTTGTCATTATAAATAATTTGTAAACCAGCCAACTAACACTAATTAAATGACTAACTAATTTTTTATGAAGATTTTGATAATAGGCAATGGTTATGTGGGTAACCGTTGTAAAGAAACCTGGGGAGAAGAAGCTGTTATTGCTAATGGCCATGTAAACTCCAAAGAAGATGTCTTGGAACTTTTGGATAAATACAAACCAGATGCAGTATTGAATGCAGCTGGTGTTACTGGTAAGCCAAATGTAGATTGGTGTGAAAATCATCAGTTGGAGACGATTGTTGGTAATACCAAATTGCCAATTACTATTGCTGAGGGTTGTCAGGAAAGAGGAGTGTATCTTCTTCATATTGGTTCTGGTTGTATTTTTTATGGTGATTCAAATCATGAGGACAAAAAATGGCGAGAAAGTGATATGGGAAATCCAACAGAAGTCACTTATTCTAGAACAAAGTGGGCAGCTGATTTAGTTTTATCAACATTAGATAATGTAGGAATTGCCAGGATTCGTATGCCAATTGATTGGATGCCAGCACCAAGAAATCTGATAGACAAAATTACGACTTATCCAAAAGTAATTGATGTGGAAAATAGTGTAACTATTGTAGATGATTTGATAGATGTTTTTCACCAATTGCTTGAGAAAAAAGCCAAAGGAATTTTTCATGTTACCAATCCTGGAACACTCAAACATAGAGAAACAATTGCTTTGTATGAAGAATTGGTTGATCCTAAACATAAAAATGAATGGATTACTAATGATGATTTGGTCAAACAAGGTCTAGCCATAAAAACAAGATCAAATAATTTCTTAGCATCAGAAAATTTGGCAAAAATTGGTATACATATGCGAGATGTGCATGTTGCTATACGTGATACTATGGAAAAGTATGCTAAAGCAAAAAAAGAAAGTAAGAGTAGTACAACAGGACCAACTTGTTAAATAAATTTGTTCATTTGAAACAACTCTCAAAAAGAGTTGTTTTTTGACTTGATTTTTCCTTCAAAATAAGCTAGTATAAGAGATATCTATGAAGTTATCTATAATTACTGTCACTTGGAATAATGAACTACAAATTGCTAGACAGCTCAAGTCAGTGATTTCTGGTTGTAAAAATATTAGTTTTGAACAAATCGTGGTGGACAATGCTTCCAAAGATAGAACTGTAGAAATTGCCAAATCAGTGCCAAATGTCAAAGTGATTGTAAATACAGAAAATACTGGTTTTGCTCATGCCAATAATCAGGGTATGGAAATTAGTACTGGTGAATATTTGCTTTTCCTCAATGCTGATATGAAAGTAGAAGAGGGAAGTATTGACACAATAGTTAATTGGTTAGAAAATAGAAAAGATGTTGGTATTGTTAGTCCAAAATTAGTAGATGAAAATGGTAAATTAAATGAAGACGCTAAACCAAGAAGATTGCCTCGTGTTTGGGAACAAATTGCTTTAATTTTGAAATTGCCACATTTGTTTCCTAATATTTTGGATAAATATTTGATGAAAGATTTTGATAGTGAAAAAGAACAAGAAGTAGATTCTGTACGTGGTTCGTTTATGCTAATGAGAAGAAGTGTGGTTGAAAAACTTGGCTTTGCTTTTGATCCGAGATATTATATTTGGTATGAAGATGTAGATATTTGTCGGGAAGTAAAAAAGATGGGTTTAAAAGTTGTTTATAGTCCAATGATTAGTGCTATAGATTATGTTGGACAAAGTTTCAAGAAGCAAGAAAGTCTATGGAAGCAAAAGAATTTTACGAGAAGTATGCTGACTTATTTTCAAAAATGGGAACCATTTTATAAATGGATGTGGATTTGGTTGGTAAGGCCAGTGGGAATTGTAATGGTATATTTAGTTAATAAATTTAATAATTCAAAATAAACAAATAAAAATAAACAAATTCCAAATAAATTACAATAAACAATATAAAAATTTTGGAATTTGTGGTTTGTTTATTATTTGGAATTTGTAATTTTAGTATTGTATATTTATCTATATTATGTCACAAAAATTATCAATTCATTTAGTAACTTGGAATGGTGCAAAATATATTCCTTATCTTTTTGATTCTCTAAAAAAACAGACATTCAAAGATTGGAAATTGTATATCTGGGAAAATGCTTCAAGTGATAATACAAAAGAATTGATAAAAAAAGAATTGGAAAATTTTGATATTCCTAACGAATTTTTTGAAAGTGAAAAAAATTTGGGTTTTGCAGGTGGACACAATGAACTTTATAGAGGGATGGGGAATGAGGAAAGTGGAATGAGTGAATATTTTCTTTTACTTAATCAAGATATGTACTTGATGCCAGATGCTTTTGAAAAAATGGTAAAGTTTTTGGATGAAAATGAAGATGTCGCAGTAGTCACACCTAGACTAATGAAGTGGAATTTTTTAGATGTTGAAACAGATTTTGCCGAAAGTTTGACTAATAGGATTGATGCATTGGGACTAAAAGTTTTGCGTAATAGACGAGTGATAGAAAAATATGTTGGAAAAGATTGGGATGAAAAGAAAGCTAAAATGGAATTATCTTTCAGAATGCGTGGAGAGGCTTTAGAGGTTTTTGGAGTTTCTGGGTCTTTGCCAATGTATAGAAGAGAGTGTATCAAGCAAGTAGAATTTTCTGATGGTAATTTTTTTGATAATTTGTATGAATCATACAAAGAAGATGTTGATTTGTCTTGGCGTTTGAGAATTTCTGGTTTCAAATCTTTTGTATTGTTGGACACTGTAACCTATCATGATCGATCAGCTCAAGCTCAGGAAAGATTGGGTGATACAGCTACTATAGAAAACAAGAAGAAACAATCTCAGTGGATCAAATATCATAGTTACAAAAATCACTTGATGACACTTTATAAAAATGAATATTTAGAAAACTATCTACTTGATTTTTTGTGGATAAAATGGTATGAATTAAAGAAGTTTATTTTTCTTTTGTTTTTTGATAGAAATGTTTTGAAAGGTTTGTTGGTTATTTGGAAAAATAGGAAGCTACTAAAAACTCGTAGAGAAGAAATAAAAAAAATGAGAAAAGTTAGTTATAAGGAATTGAGAAAATGGTGGAGTTGAAAAAGGCTTGAAATGCCTGAAATGCTTGAAAGGCTTAAAAAGCTTTTCTGGCCTTTCAAGCTTTTTTAGCTTTTTAAGCCTTTTATTGTGAAAGATATAAATATAGTATTTGTAAACTACAAAAGAAAAGATGATATATCTCTAGCTATTTCATCTTTGTTTTCAGATATACAAGATTGCAAATATGATGTGCAAATTACTGTGGTAGACAATTCTTTGAATGAAGATAAAATAAAAGAAGAATTGAATAGTAAATTTTCAAAAGTAAATTATATAGATGCTCTTGGTAATGTGGGTTTTGGTAAAGGTAATAATCTTGGTTTCAAATCTTGTGAGGCTCGTTATTATTTTGCTCTGAATCCAGATGTTATTATACCGCAAAATTCTAGAACAATTGAAAGAATCGTAGAGTTTATGGACAAAAATCCAAGGATTGCTTGTATTGGTCCTAAATTATTAAACATGGATGGTAGTCTGCAATATACTTGTTATCGTTTTGATTTGGCTTCAATACTTATAAAACCTTTGAAACAAATAAATTTTGATAAGAAATACAAATGGGTCAAAAAACATGCTGACAAATTGGAAATGAAGGATTTTGATCATAATTCTACCAGACCTGTTGATTGGGTTTTGGGAGCTGCTATGGTTGTTCGTAAAGAAATCACTGATGAGATTGGTTTCTTTGACGAAAGATATTTCATGTATTTGGAAGATGCTGATTGGTGTCATCAAATGTGGGAAAAACAATATCCAGTATATTATGTCCATGACATTGTGATAAATCATGTACATACTAGAGAATCTGCCAAAGTTCCTGGAATTTTCAAAGCAATATTCAAAAATAAATTGGCACGTATTCATGCTAATAGTTGGTTCAAGTATATGTGGAAGTGGCGATATAGCCATAAATTTTATCAGACTTCATTTCGATGAGGAGAGAAACAATTAAGATTAAATAAATAATTTTTATGCAAAATTATCCAAAAATAGCCATAGTGTATTTACTTTATTATCATAATGAATCTTATGTAGATAATTTAGTTTCTGCTCTTAAGAAAATTACTTATCCAAAAGATAAAGTAGAGTTGGTTATTGTTTCCAATCAGCATGAAAAAGATGGTAGCTTTATTCATTATATAAATGATACTGTAATGTCTTTGTCTGGTTCTGAAATACCCCATACAACCATTATTACCAACAAAGAAAATTTGGGTTTTGCTGTTGGTAATAATCAAGGAGCAGAGTGGGCAGTAAAAAATAATTTTGATTATGTTTTCTTTCATAATAATGATGGGTTTTTTGCTACCAATGCGCTTGAACCTTTGGTAGAAACTTTGGAAGCTGACAAACAGATTGCTATTGCACAATCTCTTCTTTTGCTTCATCCAGAAACTGAGCTTATCAATAGCACTGGAAATTCTTTTCATTATCTCGGTCTTGGTTTTTGTAATGATTACAGAAAAAAAATTAAAGATGTTGTGTTACCAAAAATAAAAGAAATAGATTATGCTAGTGGTGCTGCTTTTATGATTAGTACAGAGCTTATCAGAAAATATGGGGCTTGGGATGCTGATTTTTATATTTATCATGAAGATTTGGATTGGGGACTTCGTATGAGAAGTTTGGGATACAAAATTGTCTTAGTTAGAGATTCTATTTTTTATCATCAATATCAATTTTCTAGAAGTATTATGAAATTTTTTTGGATGGAAAGAAATCGTTATGCTGTTATGCTTATGTATTTCAAATGGCTAACACTTTTGTTTTTGTTGCCAATTGCTATTTGTTTGGAATTAGGACTTTGGTTATTTAGTTTCAAAAATGGTTATGCAAGTAAAAGATGGGAAGTGTATAAGTATTGGTTGAATTTCAAAAACTGGTCTATTTGGTTTAAGAAAAGAAAAATTATTCAACAGAATAGAAAAGTAAGTGATAGAGAAATGTTGAGTCATAGTGTGTCAGAAATTGTCTTTCAAGATGCTTCTACTGATAATTTTTTGGTCAATTATCTTGCCAATCCTATAATGAAGTTGTATTATTATGTAGTTGTGAAAGGTCTGATTTGGTGGTAAACATTGATTGCACTGATTTTAAATGATTTCACTGATTATGTATAAAGAGAGTGATTTAACAAGAAAAATAATTGGTATAGCCATGAAAATACATCGTGAGATCGGTCCTGGATTTCAAGAAAAGATGTATCATAAAGCTATGATTTTAGATTTAGAAAAGGAAGGTTTGGTAGTTTGTAGTGAAAAAGAATTTGATGTAATATATCAGAATGAATGTGTGGGTACTTTCAGATTGGATCTGGTGGTTGAAGGAAAGATTGTCATTGAATTAAAAGCTGTTTCAGGAGAAATTCCAAAATTATTTTATTCACAAACAATTTCTTACCTAAAAGCAAGTGGTTTGGAAATAGGCCTATTAATTAATTTTTGTAATGATAGTCTTGATATAAAACGTTTTGCAAATTATAAAAATTTTAAACAAGGTAATTAATTTCAGTGGAATCTTTTAAAATCAGTGTAATCAATGTTATATGAAAATAAAAAAAGCAATACTTACTGGTGGGGGAAGAGCAACAAGACTTCATCCTATCACTACTACAATCAATAAACATTTACTACCTTTGGCAAATAAGCCCATGATTTTTCATGCTATTGAAAAAGCTATTGAAGCTGGTATTGAAGAAATTTTTATCAATACTAATCCTGGTGAAAAAGATTTGGAAAATTTTATTGGAGATGGTGGTCATTGGGGAATAAAAATAAAATTTTTTGAACAGACTGGTGGGCCACAAGGTATTGCTCATGTGGTGAATGAAGCTAAGAAATTTATTGGGGACGAACCTTTCATGTTTTATTTGTCAGACAATGTAATACTTGGTAGCATCAAACCAATGTTTGAAGAATTTGAAAACGGTAAGTTTGATTGTATGTTGGCTTTGTCAGAAGTCCCAGATCCACAAAGATTTGGTGTACCAATTTTTGATGAAAATAAAAAATTAATAGATGTTTTGGAAAAGCCAGCTAATCCACAAAATAATTTTGCTGTTACTGGTATTTATTTGTACGGACCAAAAATATTTTTTGAAGCTTTCCAAAATATTGAAAAAAGTGATAGAGGAGAATATGAGATTTCTAGTATTCATTCTAATTTTTTGAAAAATAATAAAAATGTTGGTTACAAAGAAATAACTGGTTGGTGGAAAGATACTGGTAAAATAGAAGATTTGTTGATTGCCAATCGTCTTTTGTTGGAAGAAATGTCACACACTAATTTTCCTAATCACGGTACTGTAGAAGATGGTGTGCAAATAAAAGGTAAAGTTCATATCGGTCTAGGTTCTAGAGTAGCCAAAGATGTAATTTTGGATGGACCAGTAATTATTGGTGAAAACTGTATTTTGTCCAATTGCAAAATTGGTCCTAATACTACTATTGGTTCTGGTTGTGAAATAAAAAATGTTACTATAAAAGATTCTATTATTTTGGACAATACTTTTATTGACGTAGATTTATTTATAGTAAATAGTCTGATTGGCAAAAATGTGAAGATTATAAAAAAATCTACCACAGATGGTAGAAACATGCTTATAGGTGATAAGACAATTGTAGAAATCTAGAGATCTAGTCTGTACAGTTTGTGTTCTTTTCCGGTTGTATAAAATAATGCTCTATATTTTTTGTTTATATAAATTTTGTTTTCGGTAGTTTTCAAAATTGGAAATTGAAGATATTGGTCTATATCTATTGCTTTTATTTCATTTTCAGTTTGTAAAATATATATTCTGCCCTCATCCAAAAGTTGAAGGGTGTTTATTTTTTCACCAGTACGATATTGTAAGTTGATAGTGCCATCTTCTTTTATCGTTGTTATATCCCAATCAGAATAAACTATCCAGTCTTGATTAGTTTCATTCCAAAATAAATTTTTTCCATTTATTTTTGTTTCTAGATTTGTTTGTAAATCGTAAACTAAGAAACCATCTAAAGTTTTGGTAAGTATTCTATTTTTGTTTAAACTTATTATTTCGGATATTTTATTTTGTAGATGATAAGTAATTTTATTATCGAAAATAGTGTTTTCATCATAGAACCAGACATTTTCATTGTCTTCGACGTACCATTTGTTAGTAGTGGTACTAGTCAAATTTTTGGTAGTACCATTTTTTTCAATAGTTATAATTTGATTTTGTTTTGTAGTAGAGAGTGGTTTGTTGTTTTCATTTTTCCATTGGACTGTATTTGTTGAAGTATCTATATCAACAGCCTGATTATTTTCTGGTTTATTCAAATCATAGAGGACTAATTTTTTTTGTCCATTTTCATTTTTGATAATGTAGACAACGTTGTCAAAAGGGGAAACAGAATAATCTATAATATCAGTATTATTTTCCAAAGTTTTGGTAGTATTATTTTTTATATCAAAATATATAATATTGTATTTGTCATTTGGTGCCAAAGTCAGTAATAAAATATTGTCTGAATTATGACTTCCTATTATATCTTGGACATTGGATAATTCTGTAAACATTGGTAACCCATCTTTCAATAAACTAAAGTAATTTATATAAGTTGTTTGTTTGCTGTTTACACTAATATTTTTTCCCCAAGTTTTGTAACCATCTTTTTTGATAGTCAATAAATAGGTGTCAGGGTAGAGTGATAAATTGAATGGTATTTTTTGTGCCAATTCTGCACCATTCAAAAAAACTTGAGCTTCTTTTGGTAGGACATCTACATTGAGTATACCTGTTTGTTTTATTTTGTGTTTGACAAAATCATAGCGGTATCCAGAGCTATAGGCGATTAAGATTGGAGATATTACAAAAAAAGAACTAACTAGAAGGATCATAATAGTAAGTCTGATTGGTCTAGTTAGTCTAGTTTTTAATATTTTTTCATGTATTTTGTCCATGTTTGCCTTTTATGTCTTTTTCATGTATAATCATAACGTATTTTCAAATATTTATCAACTATTTTATTATGGCTAAATTTGTAATTGAGGGTGGCAAAGAATTATCAGGAGCTTTGAGTGTCAATACTGCCAAGAATTCCGCAGTAGCTATTCTCTGCGCCTCTTTGATGATTCAAGGAGAAGTTTTGTTGCAGGACATGCCTCATATTGAGGAAGTTTTTCGTATTTTGGAAATATTAAAAAGTATTGGAGTAAAATTTGCTTGGAAAGATGAACACACTCTTTTTTTGGATACTTCGTCCAAATTGACTATGGATAAAATAGACAAAAAAGCTACAGAAGTGACTAGATCTTCACTAATGTTGCTTGGTGCTTTGGCTGCTCGTGAAAAAGAATTCAAAATTTATAAATCTGGAGGTTGCCGTTTGGGGGAGCGTACTGTCAAGCCACACCTGTTTGCTCTTGAAAAGTTTGGTGTTAGTGTAGAATCAAAAAATAAATATTATGAAGTAAAAAATAAACCTTTGAAAGCTGTTGATATTGTAATGTATGAGTCAGGGGATACACCAACAGAAAATGCAATTATGGCAGCGGTTTTAGCTCCTGGAGTCACTACTATCAAATTTGCTTCTTCAAACTATATGGTGCAAGATTTGTGTTATTTTTTGCAGGTTGCTGGTGCCAAAATTGAAGGAATTGGTAATACGACTTTGAAGATTACTGGAGTCAAAAAATTAAATTCCATAAAAACATACAGTATTATGCCTGATCCTATAGAAGCCATGACTTTTATAGCTTTGTCTATTACTACTAAATCAGAGTTGACTATCAAAAATTGTCCATTAGATTTTTTGGAATTAGAATTAGAGAAATTGTCAGTCATGGGTCAAAAATTTCAAATAAAAAATAAACGTAAATCAGCCAATGGATATTTTAACATAGTAGATATCAAATTTTTTAAATCAGAATTACAAGCTTTGCCTGACAAAATTTATGGTAGGCCTTTTCCAGGTCTTAATATCGACAATCTACCTTTGTTTGTGCCAATTTTAACTCAAGTCAGAGGCAGGACTTTGGTTCATGATTGGGTCTATGAAAATAGAGCGATTTATTTTCTTGATTTTCAAAAATTAGGAGCTAATCTTACTTTGTTAGATCCACATCGTGTCTTTGTAGAAGGTCCAAGCAAGCTAATATGCAATGAATTGATGTGTCCGCCAGCAATTAGACCAGCAGTAGCCTTACTTGTAGCTATGATTGCTGCTAAGGGTAGATCAATAATGCGTAATTCTTATACCATTGAACGTGGATATGAAAAATTAGCTGAGCGTCTTTCAGCTGTGGGAGCCAAAATAACTTATGAAGAATAATTAGTATATATAGTATGCCTAAAAGAAAAATTTTAAATATTGTTTTATCTGGTATTTTTATTGTAGCTGTATTTTTTACTGGTGTAACTATTGGTATTAGTAGAGATATTGGTAATAATTTGTTAAATAGTAGTGGTAATGTAGACATTACCAAAGTAGTCAATCTTTATGGTAATAGTCGATCTGATCAAGTAGATTTCAAAGAATATTGGGATATTTGGAATAAGATAAAAAAGAATTATGTCAAACAACCAGTTAGTGATGTTGATTTGTTTTATTCTTCAATAGAAGGATTGGTAAAAGGTTTGGATGATCCTTATTCTGTTTTTTTTCCACCATCGAAGGCTAAGGCTTTTGTTAGTGATTTGTCTGGAGCTTTTGAGGGTATAGGTGCTGAAATTGGAATGCAAAATGATAGAATTACTATAGTCTCTCCTTTGGAAGGTTCTCCAGCTGAAAAAGCTGGTCTAAAAGCAGGTGATGTGATTTTGGCTGTAGATGGTACAGATATTAGTTCTTTGAGTGTAGAAGAAGTAGTATTGAAAATTAGAGGTCCAAAACAAACTATTGTTTCTTTGACAATAGAAAGAGGTGAAAAATTTGAAAAACAAAATATTGAAATTATGCGTGATAGTATTGACTTGCCATCAGTAAAATGGGAAGACAAAGGCAAGGGAATTATTTATTTACGTGTTAGTTTTTTCAATGATAATACTTGGTCTGAATTTGACAAAGCTGTCAAAGAAATTATTCTCAAATCTCCAAAAAGTATTGTCTTGGATTTGCGTGGTAATCCTGGCGGTTATCTTGATACTTCTGTCAAAGTGGCTGCCGAATGGCTTACCAAAGATCAAGGTGTCGTTGTCTCAGAAAAAACAAATGATGGTCAAACAAAAAAATATAATTCTGAGGAAGGCAAACATAGATTTGTGGGTATTCCTACAATTATATTAGTTGACAATGGTACAGCTTCTGGTTCAGAAATTGTTACTGGTGCTTTGCAAGATTATGGTGTAGCTACTGTGGTAGGTAAGACTACTTATGGCAAAGGCTCTGTTCAGGAATTTGAAGTTTTGCCAGATGGATCAGCTTTGAAAATTACTATTGCTGAATGGTACACTCCCAAAGATCGTCAAATAAACAAAATAGGTTTGTATCCAGATATAACTGTCGATGGTGATATGTTTGTCCAAAAAAATAATACTAAGGGTGACAAAGTAGGTGATTATGTGGACAAGGGTATAGAAAAAGCTTTGGAAATTTTATCAAAAAAATAATAAAAATAATGGGTATTAGTATATGTTTTCAGGTATTGTTGTACATGGTGATGGTAATGGAAAAATATTTGGTTTTCCTACAGCCAATATTGATTGTCAAATAAAAAAGGGGATGAATATTACCACTGGTGTTTTTGCTTCAGTTGTTACAATTGATAATAAGAAATATAATAGCGCTTTTGTAATTATGTCAAAAGAAAAATCTTTCAAATTTGAAGTGCATATTTTGGATTTGGATTTTGATTCTGATTTGTATGGCAAGTATCTTGAAGTAGATTTGGTACAAAAGGTAAGTGAAGTAGAACGTTATGATTCGCATGAAGAATTGTTGAAAAAAATAAAACAAGATATAGAAATGGTAAAAGAAGTTTTTGTGGGACGGGATAAGTAAACAAAAAAGCATTTTCACAAAATAAAAACCTATGCTATAATACCTTCACTTAAAAAACTATTAAAAAATATAATAATAATTTCTAATTCACCTAATTCCTAATTTCTAACTTGTCCGCCTTTTGGGAGGATAAAATTTTCAATTAAAAAATTATCTATAATATGAAATACTTCAACCCTCCTCGTGACAATCTAAAAGGTAAACAAAAAGATATTATGGATCAATCTAAAAAGATTGCTTCTTTTGATAAGTATTGGTTTTGGCATGGACTATGGCATTCACATCAAGCTCTTAAACGAAAAGATGTCGTGGGTACATTCACTGATTTTAATCGCCGTTCTCGTCACCTCAAACTCCAAATCCTCCTCCACTACTTCCGCAACTTCTTCTTATTCCCATTTTTCTTATTCAAATTCCTTCTCCCTTCATTTATGAAGGGAAAGAACAATGTCTGGAAGAACATAAAGACAATAATAAAAGAAAAAGAATTTAAACCACTAAGA
>JBAYUH010000004.1:0-52534 GCA_041675185.1 Candidatus Magasanikiibacteriota bacterium
GAAGCGGAGAGTGTCGTTGAAGCTCCCCCCCCCCAGTTGGTTTGGGTGAGAAACATGGTAGCTGTTCTAGAAGGATTGGTGTAGTATTGATATACTAGTATACTTAGTTGAGTTAGTATTAGTATAAATACTAATTGGGATAGTATTGCTATTCTTAATGGTTTAAATTCTTTTTCTTTTATTATTGTCTTTATGTTCTTCCAGACATTGTTCTTTCCCTTCATAAATGAAGGGAGGAGGAATTTGAATAAGAAAAATGGGAATAAGAAGAAGTTACGGAAATAGTGAAGGAGGATTTGGAGTTTGAGGTGACGGAGACGACGTTGGATAACAGGGAAAGTACTTCCCGTAGCACATTGTCTGAGATCTTGTTTTCTAAGAGTCTGGTGAGAATGCCATAGTCCATGCCAAAACCAATACTTATCAAAAGAAGCAATCTTTTTAGATTGATCCATAATATCTTTTTGTTTACCTTTTAGATTATCCCGAGGAGGGTTGAAGTATTTCACAGAATTAGTATTTTCATATAAACAATAGTTAACTTGCTATTTTATTTTTTAGTATTAGTGTATTGTTGTATTGACAATCACTGAGACAATTTGACAATGTGGCAATACGACAATGAAATAAAAAAGTAAAGATTTTATTTACCAGTGCTTTATTTTGAAAGTAAGCTTAGTATAACATAGGTTTTTATTTTGTGAAAGTTTTTTATTTACTAATGACGTTTTCCATAGCACACCAGCTACTTTCACTGTCTTGTGGTATAAGTACGACTGCTTCATCATAAGGTTTGCCTCTGTAAAAAGTGACAGAAGCTGTCAAGACTTTGTACTTGTTGCCTTTGTAGAGAACATTCCATAGTTGTCTATCTTCATCAAATTCCAAAATACCGATGATTCTTTTGCGAGTGATAGGGCCTATTTGTTTGTAAATAAATTTGCCACCGTTAGTTACAGTCAGCTTCATAATATCACCTTCAACTAATTTGGATTTACTAGCGTAATTTGGCGGTACAACATATTCTTTACCTTCACTATCAACCATTTTTTCACCATCAAAAACTCCTTCCAAAATATTTTGTTTTTCTGTATCTTTGGCTGTTATTTCATTGATTATTTTTGTTTTTTCTACTAGTACTGGTTCATTATTATTTCCATCCAAAAGAGCTAGTATTTGGTCTATTTGATTTTTTAAGTCTTGAACATGAGATATTATTTTTTTTGTATCTATTTGTTTTTGGGTGATACCTATTGAATTATTATTTAACAATTCAGTTTCTTGTTGAGTAAAAGATGTCGTTGGAGTCAGTTGTTGTATTTTTGTGATTGATTCGTCATCAAAAAGGTCAGACAAATGGCTTGTCATAATATTGGAGAATTGGTCCATAGGTTTATTTTAGTCGAAAGTCTATAAAGTCTTTAAAGTCAAAAGTCTTTATATATTTTTGAACTTTCTTTTTTTGTTTATGTTTAATATTTATTTGTAATTTGGTTTTTGTTATTTGATATTTTATAAGGTGGCTTCTATCATATCATCTTTGCTTTCACTCACACCTTGATCTAATTTTGTTCTTTCCATAATTTCTGCTTCTACAATACTTCTTTCACGTCCATATTTTAGTCTAGACAGTTGTTTGATAGCTTCAGCCATTTTCAAGTTGCCATCTTGTGGGGGATAGATAGACATGTTGAAAGGTTTGGTCGGTTCATTGTTAATAATAATTTTGGTATTGGCTGTGAATTTTTCAACATTCATAAGATCGTATGGTCCGAAAACTGGAGCCATTTCTTTGGCTAAAGTATCAGTATCTTCAGGTCCAATACGAAATATAGCCATACTGCCGACGTTGCCAAGTACGGCATCTCTAATCTCAGCTTTACCCTTGTCATCTACCAACTGGTTCAAATATTGGTGGGCTATGATCAAGTCTAGACGATATTTTCGAGCTTCAGACAAAATAGTAGCAATAGAATCAGTAATAAAGTTTTGGAATTCGTCAATGTAGAGATAAAAATCTTTTCGTTCATTTTCTGGTAATTCTGCTCTGCCCATTGCTGCCATTTGTAATTTTGAGACTATGATAAGGCCGATAAGTTTGGCATTTATTTCACCTGTTTTACCTTTGGCTAGGTTTACTATCAATATTTTTTGTTTGTCCATTATTTCACGAATATTGAAACCAGATTTTTGTTGTCCCATGATGTTGCGCATCATTTCATTTTCGACAAAGCGTCCGACTTTTGAGATAAGATAACCAAGCATTTCTGATTTGTGGAAGTCACTGGTTTTGGCCATTTCTTTTTCCCAAAAAGCTCGCACAACTGGATCTTTTAATTTTTTCAAATATATTTTGACATAATCATCATCTGTAAACATACGAGGAATGTCAATGATGGTACCAGGATTTTCGATATCAGCCATCAAAGTCAACATGACATTGCGCATTTGGTGTTCAAACATCGGACCAATCATTTCTGGAGGAAAAAGTTTGTAAAAAATACTAATCATTTCTTGGACAGCAAAATCTTTTTCATCTTCGGTACGAGCTTCAAGCATGTTTAATCCTATTGGATATTCAAAATCAGATGGATTGAAAACAATGACATCGTCAGCTCGTTCTTTTGGTATATGTGACAAAACATAATCAGCAAAATCTCCATGAGGGTCTACTACTGCCACACCTTTGCCATTTATAATATCTTGAACAGCCATGTTTTCGATGAGAACAGATTTGCCACTACCAGATTTACCTATGACATATAAGTGTCTACGTCTATCAGCATCTTGCAAACGTATTTGGTAATCATTGCCACGATATGGTATATGACCTAATATAATACCGTCTTTTGGCAAATTTGGTGGCGGTGGCGCTTTTCTAGCACCTAGCCAGTGTATATTTGGTGTCTCTGTAGAATGAAGGGGGAGATGCCAAAATCCAGCCATTTCTTCGGTGTTTAATAATAAATATTTTTTTTCATTGAAAGTACGATGGATGAAATCACTGATAATATTTTTTTGATTTCGTGGAATTTGGGCTTTGAAAGAATTGCCATAACGGTATAAGTTGTATTGTCCAAAAGCACCAATAATATTATCCAAATTCATCTTAGCCATTTCTGAAATATCTGAACTGCTGATAATTCTAATAATAACATCCATACCGCCTTTGGATAATTTTTCTTCTATACCTTTCATCATTTCTTCTTCCATGCCAGAAATTTGGTATCTATCTTCAGGTAATTTTTCTTTTTTAGTACCAATTTGTTCTCCTATACCTGTCCCAACAAATTTGGTTAGATCTTTGAAAAAATTATGACTAGTCACTTCTTCAAATTTTTTACCTTTTTTGACTTCACGTACAATGTGGATACCTTTTTTACGCCATTTTTTGTGAGCAGAGCGTAGGACAAATTGGATACAAGCTGAGCTATTTTGCTCATGAACTTTGGCCAAAACATTTAATACTGCAGACATAGGATCTGAATCCATTTTTTTGTAAGTTTTGAAAGGAAAAGAATGATTGTTGTCAGCTGTAAGATAACTTCCAATAATTGAACTTTTTTCTGAAAAAATATTGTAATCAGTAATTTCTTCAATATGGGCAAAAGGGTATTGGGCATTGATTTGTTGTTCTATAAAAGACTTCATTTTTTTTGGTACAGATACATAAAAATTTATTAGATTGTTGTGTATCACAATTTCAAATGAAAAATTATCATTGCGTCCTTTGAACCAGTGTAAAATACCTTTTTGAGCTTTTTGACTGGCTATAGAAGCAAAAATAGTTTCAGTAATTCCTATTTCTTCTTTTATTTGTTCTAGTCTATCTTCTTGGGAAGAATTTTGTGCACCTTCAGATCTTTTTTCTTTTGGTACCATTATGTGGAGAAGTGTTTTTTCAAAAGTGTGTTTTATTTTGGAGGTAGTACGAGCCAAAGAGCGGAGTATAAAAAAAATACCAAAAAATAATAATAAACCACTTATAATAATAACTATATTTAATAATACGGAATTATTTAAGCTTGTAATATTTTGAGTGTTATTAGAAAGAGTTGTGAATTGAATAACAAAAAAATACATAAAATTATTTATTGTTGGTGAATTTGTTTAGACTTATTATTTTGTCTGCTTTTATTTTTGCTTCTTGTTCCAAAAAGAATCTGTTTACACCTGGCAGAAGTTTGAGCCAGTCTAATAATAATTTGAAAATTTCTTTTATTTTTACTTTGGTTTTTTTGAGGACTTGGCGTATTTTCCAGGCAGTTTCTTCGCCTTTGATTTTGAATTCTTGTTGTTGGACAGGAGTAAGCTCTTTGTAAGCATCTTCTAAACCGTCTTCCATGACTTTTTCTATCTTGAGAGTTATTTCATCTTTGATAATAGGAATTTGTATATTTTTTTTCTTGTTTTGTTTTAATTTCTTTTTCAAGGTTTGGATTCTACTATCCAAATTTTTTTCTATTTCTATTTGAGTTTCGTTTTTGAGTTTTTCTCTAGAGTTTGTGTTTTGCTGTTCTAAATTTTGCAATGTTTCTACTTGAATTTTTTCTGGTTGAAAACCAACATACTCAGGTTGTATTTCCTGATTTTTTGGTTGGTGAATTGCTTCTTGATTATTTGAGATTGATTGATCAAATTTATTTTCTTGTTGTGGATTTTTTTTGTTATCTAATACCATATATAAATTACCTAAAATTTTTATGTATATATTATAGCAAAAAAAAACAAAAAGAGCTATGTTGTAAACAGCTCTTTGGTATAAGTTGTGGTTAACTTTGTGATTAAGTGATCTTTTGTCCCTCAGAAGTATCTTCGACTGTGAATCCTAATGCTTCTATTTCATCTCGTAATCTATCACTCTCTGACCATTTTTTTTCTTCGCGGGCTATTTTTCTTTGATTTAGTAATGATTGGACTTCTTTTGGTATTTCAATATTTTTTTCTTGTATTTTATCTAATTCTAGACCCAAGACTTTATCAAATTGCAAAACAGTTTCATAATCAATTTCTTCGTTTTTGAGAGTGTCAAATATTAATGCCAAAGCACCTGGCATATCCAAATCATTATTAATTTTTTCTATGAATTCTTTTTTAATGTTTTTTTGTTTTTTTGTTTTTATGTTTTTTTCTTTCAATTTCAAAACTTTGTTTTGTAAATTTTCCAAACCATTTTGAGCAGCTTCCAAAGCCTCCCAAGAGAAATTCAATTGTTTGCGATAATGTGTTTGTAACAAGAAAAAACGATAGGCGAGTGGAGTTATACCTTTTTTGTTTAAAGTATCTAATGTTATGAAATTATCACTAGATTTGGCCATTTTCTCATTGTTTTTTAGAACAATGAATTCTCCATGCATCCAATAATTTACCCAAGGTTTTTTGCCAAAAGCAGTTTCGGATTGGGCAATCTCATTGGTATGATGGACTGAAATATGATCAATACCTCCGCAGTGAATATCAAAATGATTACCAAGGAATTTGTGACTCATAGCTGAACATTCTATATGCCAACCTGGAAAACCTTTTTTACCAAAAGCATCCCATTCCATTTGTCTTTTCTCGTTTTCTTTCGAGAATTTCCACAAAGCAAAATCATGGGGATTTTTCTTTTCGCCCATTTCTACTCTGTTTCCAGCTTCTAACTTTTGGTTTTGTAAATTGGCAAGTTTGCCATAATCAGCTAGTTTAGTTGTGTCAAAATAAATGCCGTCGTGTGTTTTATATGTATAACCTTTGTCAATCAATGTTTGAACTAAATTTATTTGTTCTGGAATATTGTCTGTGGCTTTGCACCAAATAGTCGGTTGTTCTATATTTAATTCTTGTAAATTTTTTTGGAAAGCTTGTGTATAAAATTCAGCAATTTCCCAAGCAGACTTGCCTTCACGGCGAGCGCCTTTTTCCATTTTATCTTCACCACTGTCAGCATCATCGGTCAGATGTCCGACATCTGTAATATTCATCACGTGTTTTACTTGATAACCATTGTATTGCAAAACTCTTTTTAGGACATCTTCAAAAATATAAGTACGTAGATTGCCAATATGGGCGTAATTATAAACAGTCGGGCCACAAGTATAAAGACCTACTTCTTTTTTTGAAATTGGTTTGAATTTTTCTATTTTTTTGGTGAGGGTATTGTGGATAGATAACATATATAAAGAGGAGTTTTTGGTGAGATTTTTGGCGCGTTTGGTCAAGTCTCTATTTTCCAAAAAGGAAAAGAGTCTTAAAGACCAAACGCACCAATGTAATAGGGCTAGGTCGCCACCTAAATAGATCGGCTTATGTCTCGGGAAGGAGTACATCTCTAGATAAATAGCGACCTAGCTTGAGTTAAATAGTATATTAGCTTAATTAGTTTGTCAAATTAAGGTGTTTCTATTGACAATTTATTGAAAATATAGTATAAAGAAGCACTGTCTTCTGGGTTTTTCGTCACTGAAATCTAGACACTCTCTTTGTGGTGAAAGCTCTACTGTGGAACGTAACATAAGTATTGAGATTTCTTTTACAAAGATGAGACTGATGCTAAATTTTGGGTTTTTCTACCCCCCCCAAGGCTTAGGATCAAAGACAGTTTTTACCTTATTGTGAGGAGAGGGCGTAGTTATCTACCCCTCCCTCACGTTCTCAATTTTTACAAAACACAAAAAAGTGTTTTTTTTGTTTTTTTAAATTTGATTTTTTAGCTTTTTTGGTTTATACTTTTTGAAGTGAATAAAATGTTTTTTTTAATTTAGATAATTTTTTAGAAAAATATGCGAACACTTTTCATTTGGTTTCTAAATGCTGGAGCATTACTTCTTATTGCTAGTTATTTGCCCGGTATGGCTTTGGGGGGAATTTATGCTGCACTTATTACAGTATTAGTTTTGGGATTGGTAAATGCGCTTATTAGACCGATTGTTTTTGTTTTATCTTTGCCTGTGAATATTCTTACTTTAGGATTATTTACTTTTGTTATCAATGCTATGCTTTTTTGGTTTGTCTCGACTATTGTCAAAGGTTTCGCGGTAAACAGTTTTGGTACAGCTTTTTTGGCATCGATTTTATTTTCAATTTTAAGTTTTTGTATTAGTGTACTGTTGAAAAAACAAGTTTAAATGATTTTCTTAATACTGAATTAAATTCAGTATTTTTTTATATAAATATTTATTTGACTATGCCGAGTAAAAATAATGTTAAAATAATTTCAGTGGGTGGTTCTATCATTATTCCTAAAACGGGTTTTGATATTGGTTTTTTGAAAAAATTTCGTCAGATGATTTTGACTGAAGTAAAAAATGGTCAAAAGTTTGTTTTGATTATTGGTGGTGGAAGTACTACTAGAGTCTATCAAAAAGCTTTGGGGGAAATTGTAAAATTGAAAAATGAAGATTTGGATTGGATGGGAATAAGTGGTACCATTTTGAATGCTAATTTTGTTAGACTTATGTTTGGAGAATTAGCTTACAAAGAAGTAGTTACTAATCCAACTAAGAAAGTAAAGACAGATAAAGCTATTATAGTTGCAGCTGGTTACAAACCTGGCTGTAGTACAGATTACGACGCTGTACTTCTTGCTAAGGCTTATGGTGCCAAGGAAATTATAAATCTTTCTAATATTCCATATGTATATGATAAAGATCCTAGTAAATTTGCTGATGCTAAAAAAATTGAAAATATAGATTGGAAGACTTTTCGCAAAGAAATCGTTGGTTTTACTTGGATTCCTGGCAAAAATGTACCTTTTGATCCGATAGCAAGTAAGGGAGCAGAGAAATTGAAATTGAAAGTGAATATTTTGCAAGGAACGAATTTGATAGAAGTTAAGAAGGTTTTTGGTGGAAAGAAGTTTAAAGGGACTGTGGTTTGTTAATTTCAATATTTATTATACAAATAAAAGAACAGCTATTTTAGCTGTTTTTGTTTTTTATTTTTAGAAGCAGGGATCCTTGTAAAAGGATCCCTTGAATGAAAAGTCATCGACAGTCTGGACATTGTCTGTGTTCATCCAGATGATGGTTGCGAGTCGTTCTCTTGCACTTGGCGCAGCATTTAGCCATACCACTTATAAGAAGAAAAAACTCATCTTCCAAATCATTTTCCTCAAGCCAACGGCTTTTGTCGCTGGTTTTTGGTGACTCATTGTCGTTTGGCTTATTGCTAAGATTTCCCATATTACCTCCTTTGTGGTGATACATTGTTCTATTGTTAAATTAACATGTTGGTTGTTTAAAATCAAGTGGCTTGATTTTTCTCTCAAAATAGCATAAGATTAGGGTATAATTAATCGTCATTCCGAATTAAGTTCGGAATCTTTAATAAAATAGTCTATCTTTAGAAAGATCCTTCGCTGTATTCTCAGCTCAGGATGAATTAGCTATATGTCTGACATAAACCTTATTAAAGACAAAATAGATGTAGTAGATCTCATTGGTGAATATATACAGCTAAAACCAGCTGGTATCAATCACAAAGGGCTTTGTCCTTTTCATCATGAGAAGAGTCCATCTTTTATGGTCAATCGCGAACGACAAAGTTGGCATTGTTTTGGTTGTGCTAAAGGTGGAGATATTTTTACTTTTGTACAAGAGATAGAAGGAATGGAATTTCGTGAGGCTCTCAAATATCTGGCTGACAAAGCTGGAGTGCAACTAACTAATACTTTTCAAAATGAAGCACAGAGTAGTCTGAAAAATAGATTGAAAAATATCAATCAGGATGCTGCATATTTTTTTTATAATTTTTTACTCAAGATGCAGTCTGCGCAAGATGCTCGTGAATATTTAAAAAAAAGAGAATTGAATCAAGAAACAATGGATAATTGGCAAATTGGTTTTGTCCCAGATCAGTGGGATTTGCTTACCCAATATTTACTTAAGAAAGGCCATAGTATAGATGATTTGGTAGCTTCTGGGCTTATTATCAAACGTGATAATGCTAATATTCAAACTAAACAAGGTTTTTATGACAGATTTCGTGGACGTATTATGTTTCCTATTTGGGATGTACACGATGCTGTAGTGGGATTTACTGGTCGAGTTTTAGTTGAGACAGAAAAAAGTGGTGGAAAATATGTAAACACTCCTCAAACTGTTGTTTATGATAAGTCACGAGTTGTTTTCGCTTTGAACAAGGCTAAAAAAGAAATCAAAGCACAAAATTTGGTGGTTTTGGTAGAAGGTCAGATGGATGTAGTAGCTTGTCATCAAGCCGGTATGACCAATGTTGTGGCTACTAGTGGCACAGCTTTGACTACTGAACAAATAAAATTACTAAAGAGATACACCAATAATCTTAGTATGGCTTTTGACGCTGACAATGCTGGAGAGGCAGCTGCTCGTCGTGGTATTGAATTGGCCATTGCTCAAGGTTTAAATATAAAAATAATCCAAATTCCAGAAGGTGCTGGTAAAGATCCAGATGAGTGTATTAAAAAAAATAAAAATGTTTGGTTTGAGGCTGTCAAAAATGCTAGTGATATTATGAAATGGTATTTTTCTCGGGCTTTTTTACACAAAGATTTGAATAATCCCAAAGACAAACAAACTGTTGCTTCAGAATTATTAGAAAAAATTCAACATATTCCTTTTGCTGTAGAACGTGACCATTGGTTACAAGAACTTGGTCATCGTCTGGGAGTGGATATTAGTGTATTGCGTGACGATTTGATTCGTATCAAGAATGAAGAGAAAATACTTGTTGAAAAGAAAGTTTTGGACAAAAAAGTGGAAATAAAAGTAGTGGATTTGCCAGAAAGTCGTCTGGATGAATTGATAAAAACATTTTTGGTGTTGTTTTTGAAGTTTCATAATTCTCTAAAAGGCATTATAGGCTTATTTTCTATAGATCTCTCTTTGTCCACAGGTAAATATAGCAAGCTTTACGAAAAGCTAAAAAGTATGTATACTGATGGTATTAATGACATCTTACATGTCAGAGATAGTTTTTTATATGAAAATCAAGAAAATATTGTAGATGTTCTTCTAATGCAAGGTGAGAAGGATTTTTTTGGTCTTAATGAAAACGAAGTACTAAATGAGGTAAAAATTTTGTCAAAAAGAATTCGTGAAGAGTGGATAAAAGCAGAAAAAAATAGAATCCAGAATGAAATCAGTTTGGCTGAATCGAGTGGGGATAAGAAAAAAATTGATGAATTGATGGATTATTTTCAAAGCCTAAAATAGTATTTTAATTTAGAAATTTAGGAATTTTAAATTTTAAATTTTGAAACAATTTTAAATTTAATAATTTTGAAAAATATTTTCAAAAAAGTCATTTAAAATTAAGACATTAATAAATTGTTTCCGCCCAAGGCGGACAAGTTAAAATTTAAAATTCCTAAATTTAAAATTATTTAATCTGTTCAATTTTGAGTAATTGAACTAACATTTAAATACATGCCTAGTGGCAAAAAAAATACAACTAAGCCATCACGTAAGATAGTAAAAAAAATACGTGGTAAAATCAAAAAAACTGTTCAGAAAACAGTTGCCAAAGTTAAAGACTCTGTCTCCAAAAAAGCAGTTTCAAAAACTAACAAAAATACCCGACAGAATATTAGTAAGCGGGAAGATAAAAGTAAGAAAAATTTTGTTTACAAAAAATCTACTAAACAAAATTTTAGTAAAAAAGTAGAACATAAACCAGTAAAATTAGACAAATCACAATTTGATAAAAATTTTGTGATACCTTCTGCTAACCAAGTAGAAAAATTGGTTAAGAAAGGGAGAGAAAGAGGTTTTCTTACTGAACATGAAATATTGATGCTTTTTGATAGATTAGAAAATTATCTTGATGTTTACGAAACATTTTTGGAACAGATGGATAGAAATAGTGTTTCTGTAGTAGAAGTCCAGCAAGGTGGAATGTTGGGAAACAATTATAATACCCACCGTGAAACTGTTATGACAGGTTTGCAAGGTGATCAACCAGATGTTGAAGTTGGTTTGTCTTTTGATTTGGCTAATATTTCTCAAGATTCTATCCAAATGTATTTGCGTGAAATTGGGAAAGTACCACTTTTGACTGCTGACGAAGAAGTGTCTTTGGCCAAAAGACGTGAAAGAGGAGACAAAAATGCTGAACGAAAAATGATTGAAGCTAATTTGCGTCTCGTCGTATCAATTGCCAAAAAATTTGTTGGTAAATCTCTTTCAATGCTTGATCTAATTCAAGAGGGGAATATTGGTCTATTTCGTGCTGTTAAAAAATTTGATTATCGTAAAGGTTATAAATTTTCTACATATGCTACTTGGTGGATAAGACAAGCTATTACTCGTGCTCTTGCTGATCACTCTCGTACAATTCGTATTCCTGTGCATATGGTAGAGACTATCAATCGTTTGCAACAAATTTCTAGACATTTGTTGCAAGATTTGGGTCGTGATCCAACACCAGAAGAAATTGCTGCTGAAATGGGTGAAGAGGTGAGTAAGGTCAAACATATTATCAAAATTTCTCAAGATACAGTATCACTTGAAACTTCAGTAGGGGATGATGACGATGATGATACTTCGCTATCTGATTTTATCAAAGATGTCAAAAGTGTTAGTCCTTCACAAGCTGCTGGTGTAGAATTGTTAAAAGATTATATCAAAGAAGCTGTCAAAGATTTGTCACCTCGTGAAAAGAAAATATTAGAAATGCGTTTTGGTCTAGATGACGGTGTTACTCATACTCTTGAGGAAGTTGGAAAAGAATTTGGGGTTACTCGTGAACGTATTCGTCAGATTGAATCCAAGGCACTAGATAAAATAAAAGATTTTGATGTGATTAAGAAGCTACGGGATTATTAAAACATGAAAATATAAAAATATAAAAACAACCGTGGGAGACGGTTGTTTTTGATTTAGTTGAATTGTACCAAAAAAATCAAAATTTTATTTCATTCTCTCCTCAACCTTTTTCCAATTCACATGATCCCAAAACTTAGCAATAAAATCAGGGCGAGCATTGTGGAAATCAATATAGTAGGCATGTTCCCAAACATCGATTGTTAGTAGTGGATTCTTATCTTCAGTTATTGGAGTACCGGCATTACTCATTTGTAAGATTTCCAAGTTACCAGAAGCATCTTGTACTAGCCAAGCCCAACCTGAGCCAAATAGCTTGGTGGCTTTGTCTGTAAATTCAGTTTGGAAAGCTTCTACTGAGCCAAATTTGGTAATAAGTTTTTCGGTTAATCCTGTTGGCACTTCTTGTTTTTCTGGAGTTAGACATTGCCAGAAAAAACTGTGATTGAAGTGCTGTGCTGCATTATTAAATACAGCCAAGTTTTTTTCTATATTAGAAATTTTGATGATTTCTTCCAATTCTTTGCTTGCATAGTCAGTACCTTCAATTGCAGTATTGAGTTTGGTGATATAACCAGCATGGTGTTTGCCATAATGATAATCAAAAGTCTCAGCACTACAGAAGTCTGGCATAGAGTTTTTGTCAAAAGGTAATTGTGGTAATTCGAACATAGGTCAATTCATTTCGAACGAAGTGAGAAATCTTTTTTATCTCATACGTTCTTAAATTAATGGTTTTTGAAATAAACAAGTTTTTTCTTAGGAAAGATTCCTCTCCCGACTTACTTCGTGTCGGAATCGGAATGAAGTTAATTTAAATCTTGCCAACTAAATCAAGACCTGGTGTCAAAGTATCTTTGCCTGGTTTCCATTTTGCAGGACAGACTTTGTCACCATGTTCAGCTACAAATTGGGCGGCTTGGAGTTTTCTGATTAGTTCTTCTGAGTTTCTACCAATACTATTATCATTTATTTCATAAGATTTGATGACACCTTTTGGATTGACAATAAACGTAGCACGTAAGTCAACACCTTCTTCAGGTAAATAAACGCCAAGAAGTTTGGAAAATTTGGCAGTAGGATCAGCTAACATAGGATAGTTTACTTTTTTGATAGCTTCAGAATGATCATGCCAAGCTTTGTGTACAAAGACAGTGTCTGTACTAATGCTTAGAACCTCAGTATTTAGAGACTTAAATGTTTCATAAGTTTCAGCCATGTCTTCTAGCTCTGTTGGACAAACAAAAGTGAAGTCAGCAGGATAGAAAAATAAAATAGACCACTTGTCTCCCATTTTACTAGGATTAATTTTGACAATCTCATTGTTACTGTAAGCTTCCAATTCCATGTCAGGTACAGTTTGTCCAATTAGACTTGGACGATAAGTTGATTCTTCCATATGTGGATAAATTAGAATTTAATAATTGATACTTTTATGGTACTATATTAGTCTATACTAGTCAACATGTGGAAAACTGGTATTGTTTCCATAATTGTACATTTATTTCTGACGTGCTATACTAAACAAAGTTTAAAATTATGTTTTATTTATTAATTATTTAACTTCTAACAAAAATATGGAAGAGAAAAATACATCAAAAAGCATTTTTGAAGTCATGAGTCCGCAACAAACGTTCGTATTTGGTTTGGTAGGTGGTGTTATGCTTCTTTGTACTTTAGGATTTTTTATTTTACTAGGTCTTTTTTTGAAAGGTGGGGATAATTCTTTATCTTTTGGCAAAGTAAATGATACAGCTAACAATCCAAGTGTCGTGGATAACAATGTAAATAATGCACCTTCACAACCAGTAGCAATCAATGTAAAAGACGTTGATCTAAAAAATGACCACATTAGAGGAAATAAGGATGCAAAAATCACTATTATAGAATTTTCAGATACAGAATGTCCTTTCTGTAAGAGATTTCATGAAACTATGCAACAAGTCATGGAAAAGTATAGTAATGATGTTCGTTGGGTGTACCGTAACATGCCTCTTGATGGTTTGCACCAAAAAGCTCGTAATGAAGCTCTTGCTCTAGAATGTGCTAACGCTCAAGGAAAATTCTGGGAATTTACTGATATGGTATATGACAAAACTACATCAAACGACGGTTTGGATCAGGCTTTGTTACCAGTTTTTGCTAAAGAAGTAGGAATAAATGTTGCTAAATTCAATACTTGTTTGGAAACAAAACAATTTGCCAGTGTAGTACAAGCACATGAAGCTGATGGACAAGCTGCTGGTGGTCAAGGAACTCCTTACTCAGTTTTGATTGGACCAGATGGAACAAAAACTGCTATCAATGGTGCTTATCCTTATGCTCAAGTAGAACAAATGGTAAAAAAATATCTTAACTAGCAGATTAAGCAAGTTAAGCAGAATAGGCAGAATAAGTAAAAAATAAAAAAACGGTTTCTAGAGAGAGACCGTTTTTGTTTTTGAGTATTATTTATTTTTCAAAAGGATTCAAACCACGTTTTATTAGATTTTCAATTGGTTTGAAAAGAGGATTTGGTAAATTCTCCCAACTAGTCCATATCCATTCTAAACATTATTAGAAATAAAAGTAAATCTTGGCATTTTTTCGCCATTAATTTCTACTTCTCCCAAAAACATTTCTAAAGGTCTGACCCAGTAATCACACATATTTTGTTTATAAAGTGGCTTGTATACAACCAAATCTTCCAAAGTTTCACTATGTTTGGCTATTCCCAAAACTTCGTATTCTTTACCTTTGTAGTGTCGATATTTTCCTAGTTTGATAGACATAAGAATTTTTTTTAGGTATTATTACTTGTACTGTGTAAATATTATAGTCTATAAAGTCCCTAAAGTCTATAAAGTCGAAAGTACCACTTTTGACTTTATAGACTTTACAGACTTTCGACTGTTGCCGAAAGAAAAAGCCTATAATAGACGTAATATCTAGTAAATAAGTCTCTTTATGATTGTTTCAGAAGAATCTATTATTGAAAAAACAGATAATGAATTAGTAGTCTTGAGTCTTGAAAATCAGGAAAATTTTTTGTATCTAGTCCAAAGATATGAAAAAAAACTTTTGTCATATATAATTCGTATATCTGGTGTAAAATATGAAGATGCCCAAGATGTGTTACAAGACGCATTTGTCAATATGTTCCTAAAATTAAATAGTTTTGATACTGGTTTGAAATTTTCTTCTTGGGCTTATCGTATTGTACACAATCAGACTATTAGTGAATTTCGAAAAAAGAAAGTGCGTCCACTACAATATTTTGAGGAAAATGATTTGGTGAAGTTGGTAGATAGTATGTATAGCGATGATCATTTTGATAAGAAATTGTTACAAGATGAAGTCAAGGTAATACTTGATCAAATGGACAAAAAATATCGTGAAGTATTAATTTTGAAATTTTTGGAAGAAAAAGATTATAATGAAATATCTGATATTTTGAAAAAACCAGTGGGTACAGTAGGTACATTGATGAACAGGGCCAAGAAAAAATTTCTTAGTATTTACGAAAAAATGAATAAAGAAATGTTGTAAATGTTGCAATTGTTGAAGATGTTGAATCACTTCGTTTGTTGTAAATGAAATCAATTAGAACATCTACAACATTTAGCACACTTATAACATATATAACGTCAACTATATGACCGAAATAGGCAATAAAATTTTAGCAGTAATAAAGGAGAAGAAACTACATCCAACTTCTAAGTTTAGATTTTTGTTCAATAGTTATTTGTGGGCATTTTTTGCTTTTCTGATGGTGATTTTTGGCTCTCTTGCTGTATCTGTCATAATTTTTTATTTGAGAAATGAAGATTGGGAACTATATAGTAGAGCTGGATTTTCAGGATTCAACTTCTTTGTCATGATGATTCCATATTTTTGGATTATATTATCACTTATTTTTGTAGTGCTGGCTTATTACAATTTTCATCATACTAAGTTTGGTTATCGTTATAGATTTTCAGTTATTATAATCAGTTATTTTGTTTTGTCTGTTGTACTTGGTGGCGGTGCTTATGTTTTTGGGGCAGGGGAGAAAATAGAAGGACTTTTTTTCAATAATAATTTGGTTTTTTATGGACAGATGATGGAAAAAAGACAAGAAATCTGGAATCGTCCGGAGATGGGTTTTGTAGCTGGTAATATAATTTTTGTAGATTTGAATAATCAAGAATTACAAATTTTGGATCCAGTGCAAAAGAAATGGTTTGTGGACATTTCAAATACAGGTATTCCTCGATTTGTAAAATTGGATTTTAATCAGAGAATAAGAATAATTGGTCAAATTCTGTCTGAGAACAAAATTAAAGCTGAGATAATTAAACCATTTTTTTTGGAACCAAAAGAACATTGTAAGTTTGAAAATGATGCTGATAGTGACTGTATTTTAATTCATCATAGATTAATATTGAAAGAAAATATTCCAGATTTGCGTATTATAAATTGATAGGAGATATCACCTTATCTATTTATTAAATAATTTTAATTTTCGCATATATGAAAAAAAGAACATTAACTATAGCTGGTATTTCAGCTTTAGGTTTGGCTCTAGTAGGTTCGGCTACGGCTCATGCCTATTCAGGTATTTCTGATAAAAGTACAAACATAATTGGAAAAAAAATAAATCCAGAAAGACATGATCAAATGCAAAAGATTTTTGAAACAACGGATTATCAAACTTGGAAAGATTTGGTTTCTAAGAATCCAAGGTTTTCTCAAATTTTGAGTTTAATCAATGAAAGTAATTTTCCAAAATTTGTAGAAATGAAAAAATTAATTATGTCTGGTGATAAAGCAGGAGCTGAGGCTATTAGAGTAGAACTTGGTCTTCCTATAAAAAATGATTCAGTTTCTAAAGGTTCTTTTTTCAAGGAACAAAATAAGGCAGTGCAAGTTGCTTTAAATAATAATGATTTTAGTGCTTGGAAAGTTGCAATAGGGAATAGTCCTTTAGCAGGTAAATTGTTAGAAAAAATAAATGAAAGTAATTTTTCACAATATGTAGAAATGAACAAATTGATCAAATCTGGTGATAAAGCTGGTGCACAAGCTATCATGAAAGCATTAGGTCTAGAAAAACCTTTTGGTGTGGGACATGGTCCAATAAAACCATGGGGGAAAAATATTAAAGATAAAAATCAACAATACAAAAATAAATAATTAATTTAGAAAACCTTTTTATTTATTAGTATAATAATCAAAAAAACACACCGACTATACATTGGTGTGTTTTTGTGAACAGTTTGGAATTAAATTGGAAAACCTTAGAAAAGGAAATTATGAAATGGACAGAGTTTTTTAAATTTTATTTTTAAAAAAATCTCAAACGACCAATCCAAGATAAGGGATGTTAAGACGCTTCCGTTCTGTTTCGCCTTTGAATAGCTCGTACTTTCTTGAGGCTTTGGTAGCTCTTTCACCCTTATGTGCGCCTTGCATCGCTTTTAGACTTGAACCAAGAAAGACAGTATGCTTACCGTATTTTTTTGCCATTTCGTCTAAACTTCCAAGAAGTCTTTCAAAACGTTCAATTGTTGGTTGGTGTGAAAACAAGTCTAATTGTTGTGTACCTTCTTCGTCCAAATCAAGCAAAAAAATACCAGTTGCTCTATAGGGTGTATTTTCTTTGAATATATCACTAAACTTTTCTTTAATTACTCGTAATATATCAACAGCGTTGTTTGTATTATTGGATAATTTCAATTCAAGACCATTGTATTTGAAGTCTTGAGTTTTGAGAAAAAAGAATATTTTTTTTGTATGTAAGTTGTATCTTCTGGCTTTTATGCAAGCGTTTTCTATATTTTTGGACAGTTGAGAAAAAACATAACTTCTGTCGGTGGATGGGGGAGTGAATGTTTTGGTTTTGCTTATAGAGCGGTAGCTTGATTTTTTGTCTTTATCAAGTTCATTTATCAGTTCACCTCTTAGTTCTTTCCAAGTTTCTTTATGTGGTTTTGTCATATTTTTATCAATCCATTCCCAATCTTTTTTGGCAAATTCTAGAGCGGTATAAATACCGTTTGTTCTCAAATAGGCTGTGGTTTGTTTGCCTATTCCCCATATCTTATCAATGTCTGTATCACGCAAGAAGTTTTGAATTTCATTTGCTTTGATAATGGTACAACCTGAGGGCTTTTTCCATTTGGATGCCAATTTTGCTAATACTTTGGTAGGGGCAAGACCTACAGAAAAGGTCATTCCTAATTCTTTGTCTAAATCTTCTTTTATTTTGTAAGCCATTTGTTCGTAAGACATATGTAGAGGTCTTCTCATACCTGTTAATTCAGCAAAACATTCGTCTATACTATATTCTTCTACAGAGGCTGTATATCTACGTACAATGTTGTACAAACGAAAGGAGTACAAACTATAAGTTTCATAATCAGAAGGTACAAATATAATATCGGGACATAGCTTTTTCATTTCGTGTAAAGGCATACCTCTTTTTATACCAAGTGCTTTGGCCTCGTAGGACATAGATGAAGCAATACCTCTCTCGACACCTGTAATGATTGGTTTACCTCTTAGAGCAGGGTTCTTGGCCATTTCACAGGAAGCAAAAAAACAATCTCCGTCTATATGGAGAATTGCACGAGGAAAAGATTGCAAAGAAAAGAGCTTAGTCATAGCTTAGTATTTTCTTATGACAGCATAGACAACGGCTTCAATTTTAAGATCTTCCTCTGGATAGATTTTTTTATATTTTTTATTGGCGGGTTCAAGGAATACTTTTGATCCATTTTTACGAAAGTATTTTATTGTCCAAGCATTGTCTACTTCGGCAATGACAATATCTCCTTCCTTTGGTGTTTTTGTTCTATCTACAAGAACCATATCTCCATCCATAATACCTGCGTCTTGCATAGAATCTCCACTTACTTTGAGCATATAGGTCGCATCTTTATTTGAGATTAAATAGTCATCTAGTGTCATTGTGTCTGAAAGTTCTTCTTCTGCTGGAGAAGGGAAGCCTGCTTGGACATTTCCCAATATTTTTACTGTACCTATCAAATTCTTCGTAGGAAGAAGTTTACCTTTGTTATCTTTTGTTATATAGCCAGAATCAATCAGTTTTTTTACTAACCAATGGGCTGTACTTTTTGATTTGTATGAAAACAGTACCGTAATCTCTTGGTATGAGGGCATTCGTTTATTTTTTTTATAGAAGTTGTAAATTTTGTTTAGTTGTTTTTCCATATACTTCTATTATAATGGAACGAACGTTCTATTGTCAAGAGAATGGAGTGAAATAGTATTATAAATATGTTGTTATAATTACTGTCATCACTGTCATAAAGAGTATCTTGTGGTGTAGTTTCGGAATATTTCGGATTTATTCTTGACTAGATAAGGTTTTCATTCGAGTACCTAGGTAGGAAAGGATATAAATAAAAAATGATATAAAAAAGTAAGAGACCTTCTTTCCTATGGTACCAATAATAAGCTAACCACCCTAAAAGAAGGACCCCCCACCCCCTCCAATTATTACTTCCGCCTCTTCGGCGATTTCAAACAAAAAAACTATTTCATTGCTATTTACTTCCAACCATTTGGAGGTATTTTTATTTTTAATAACAATAGCATATGAACAATATCTCTAACTACAGCGGTTCACCAAAAACTGCTGAAAAGGTAAGGGAAGAAATACGTAAGCGTTTTGGCAAAAAAGCTGCCAAGGCTTATGACCCCTTTACTAATTGTTTGACCTTTAGGAAATGGTCAGAACAAAACTACAAAGTAAAAAAAGGCGAAAAGTCGATTTGCTCTATTACTTTTGTAGATAAGTTGGATGAGAGTGGTAATAAGATAGGCTCTTATCCCAAGAAAGTCCATCTGTTCTATGAGACCCAAGTAGAACCGAGGTTTAACTCTTAAATTTCTTTTTATGCCAAAGAAACAACGTGTACTCAATCAGTATGCCCGACACAATCTAAGCATCCTTACGCCAATCATGATTAGTTTTATTAAAAGAGGGGAGTGGAAGTTTGCCAGTGCAGATTTACTTAAGTGTACTTCTTGTGGCCACTATAGGATAACAGGACCAATAGTCAGATACTTTGACTACAATCCTTCTAAACTACTTTGCTATGAGTGTCAAAATAGTCGAGTACAAAATAATCAACCAATTGCTGTTAGTGACATCCTAACTATTGGTTTTAATTCTTAATTTATAAATCATATGAGTAATACAGATACAGTTTTCAAAGCTCCAGATAAGGCTTTAGAGACTCTGCCAGTCTATCTTAGTGAGAAAGACCCAGAAGAGGTTTTATTATTCGCTAAGAAGGCTTCCAAGGCCCTCATGAGTGTTATAGCTAGTAAGGACAATAAAGTTTTAATCAAAGGTGAGCAATATTTGACGTTAGAGGATTGGCAAACTCTCGCTAGGTTTTATAACATCACAACTGGCATAGAATGGACCAAAAGTACTACCAATGAAAACAAAGCTTTTGGCTATGATGCTCGGGCAGTAGCTTATCAAAATAGTACTATAATTTCAGGTGCTGAAGCTAGTTGTTTTAGGGATGAAAAAAACTGGGAAGATAAACCAAGTTTTCAACTCAAGTCGATGTCCCAAACACGAGCTATGTCAAAGTGTCTAAGAAACATACTAGCTTGGATAGTAGTGTTATCTAATTTCAAACCAACTCCTGCTGAGGAAATAACGGAGACTCTTGTAGATTATTCTTACAAAGAAGAAAGAATCCCAACTGAGGGTGAAATTAATAATATGACTGTAAAGGCTGAATATGATGAGTGGCATAGAACACATGGTATCACCCAAAGACAGGAAGCTTTGCTCAAAACTCTTATTGTAGAAAAGGTAGAAGATGAAGATGATAGAGAAAGCAGGCTAGCTAACTTAGAGATTATGACTAAGTCAGAAGCTTCGGAGCTTATAGGAGAGTTACTGTCATAGCTGTCATTGGCTTGATTTTAGATTACGGTCATGATAATATAATTGTGCTTACCCACAACAACATTTTTTACGAAAGGTTACTACCACTTTTTCCCAATTGCGGGATGAAAGGGGTGGTCTGAGTCCACAATTGGATAACCTTTCGGGGAAGTCTGTTGTGGGTAAGCCTCTAGACCATCCCTTTTTTATTTACTTAAATTTTGATTATGACTAACAAACTATATTGTCCTAGTTGTACTACAGTTCCTAATTTAGATAATCAGGTGTTTTGTAAAAACTGTGGAACAACTTTATTAAAAAATTATATGGTACCTACTATAGTCGATAATACTAACTTAACTAAACAGCCTAATATGAAAAAAATAAATAATGTTCAAAAAACAATTCTTACTATTGTTTTACCTTTAGTTGTTTTTATAGCAGCACTTGGTATAGCTTCTCAACTTTCATATCGTACACCATTTGATTGGGAATATACTTGGTTTATTTGGTTTTTAGCAGTAGGTCTTATAGGTTTGATTGAATACAAATTATATGACAACAAATAATTGTTCTGCTTGTGGAGAGGTCTTAGACACTTCTGCAAATTTTTGTGGTAAGTGTGGGATTTCTATAAAAGAAAGTGAAACTGAAGGTAGACCAATAAATGTAAACTCTTTGTTAGTGTACTATGGTATATTATTAATATTGGTTGGGTACATTGATAAGTTTTCCTTATCAGATAGCTATTACTCCAACAGTTTTTTTATTAATATATTACTTTGTTTGTCTAACTCTGGTCTGTTAGCTATAACCCTCTTTGGTCTATTTACGAATAAAAAATGGATTTACAAAGTACTTGTTGTGAACTCTTGGATATTACCTCTACTTATTTATGCTCCTATATTTTTTTATTCGGCACCATCGTCAAGAGCACATGAATATTGGTACATAGCTTTACCAATTTTGTACCTATTGATGATTCCAAATCTAGTGTACTTGAGTAAAACTACAAAAAAGTAGATTTACTTGTAATGTGATTTTTGCTATAATTTCTGTGTCGATTATTTCGACCCCCAAAAACAACTTTGCTACCCCTCCTTGCGAAGTTGTTTTTGTTTTATAGCAACTTGATATATGTGAAGTAAAGTAGTAAAATAAATACAAAATAATAGTAAATAAGTAGATTTTAGTAATCTTATCAAAATCCCTATTTTTTTGTGGTTATTGTAGTCAACTTAGTTAAATACACACTATGACCAATAAGGAAGAAAAATTAAACACATCTAAAGAACAAGAACGCTCCGAACTTCATCGTGCTATTTGGCAGATTGCCAATGATCTACGAGGAAGTGTAGACGGCTGGGATTTCAAGCAATATGTGCTAGGAATACTTTTTTATCGTTTTATTAGTGAAAATTTGACTAACTATATCAATGCTGATGAACGTCGTGCGGGAAAAAAAGATTTTGACTATGCTACACTTTCTGATAAAGAAGCTGAATTCGGTCGAGCCGATACTGTAAAGGAAAAAGGGTTTTATATTTTGCCAAGTCAGCTTTTTGTGAATGTTCGAAAAAATGCTCGTAATGACGCTAACTTCAATGAAACTCTTACTAAGGTTTTTCGTAATATTGAAAACTCAGCAAAAGGTTCGAGTAGTGAAGATGATATCAGAGGTTTGTTTGATGACCTGGATGTAAACTCAAATAAATTAGGAAACACTGTTGAAAAAAGGAATCAACAGCTTACAAAACTATTTGAATCTATCGGAGACCTACAGCTTGGTAATTATTCGGATAACACCATAGACGCTTTCGGTGATGCCTATGAGTATTTAATGACGATGTATGCCGCAAATGCAGGTAAGTCTGGAGGAGAATTTTTTACTCCACAAGAAGTTAGTGAACTACTTGCTGAAATAACAACAGTTGGAAAAAAAGAAGTAAATAAAGTTTATGACCCTGCCTGTGGTTCTGGTTCATTACTTCTCAAATTTGCCAAAGTTCTTGGTAAGGAAAATGTACGACAGGGATTTTATGGACAGGAAATAAATCTTACCATTTATAATCTGTGTCGTATCAACATGTTCCTGCACGACATCAACTATAATAATTTTGATATTGCTCATGGTGATACTCTCATGGACCCAAAACATTGGGATGAAGAACCCTTTGATGCTATAGTTTCCAACCCTCCTTATTCAATCCGTTGGGAGGGGGACGCGAATCCACTTCTTATCAATGACCCACGGTTTTCTCCAGCGGGTGTATTGGCTCCAAAGAGTAAGGCTGATTTAGCTTTTACAATGCATATGCTGTCTTGGCTCTCTACTAGTGGCACAGCGGCGATTGTTGAGTTTCCTGGTGTGCTCTATCGTGGTGGTGCGGAAGGTAAAATAAGAAAATATTTGGTAGATAACAATTATATCGATGCTGTAATTCAGTTACCACCAGATTTATTTTTTGGTACTACTATTGCTACCTGTATTATCATTCTCAAAAAAAGTAAAAAAGATAATAAGACTTTGTTTATAGACGCCTCTACAGAGTTTGTACGTGGTGGTAACAAAAACAAATTGAGTGAAATAAATCGCAAAAAGATTTTGGAAGCATTCACCATTCGTAAAGATGCAGAGTATTTTGCCAAGCTCGTTGATAATAAAACTATTGCTGAAAATGATTATAATATTGCCGTATCAAGTTATGTAGTAGGTGAGGATACTCGTGAAGTAGTGGATATAACAGAACTCAATAAAAAAATTGAGGGGATTGTCGCCAGACAAAATAAACTTCGCATCGCGATTGATGATATTATTAATGATATTGAAAGAGTAAGATAATTGTATGAAAAAAATAGACTTACATATTCATACTATAGCAGCGCCTTATGGTAAAGATGTGGATTTTATTTTTGATGTCCCAAAATTTAAAGAATATGTTGACGTTACGGGTTTGAATGTGGTTGCTATTACAAATCATAATCTGTTTAACCTTGAACAGTTTAATGAGATTGTGAATGAACTTGAAAAAGTTAAAGTATTACCAGGTATTGAAATAGATTATGAAGATGGACACTTGTTACTTATTGCAGAAAACGATAACCTTGAAGACTTCGACAGGAAGTGTGCCTTAATAGAAGATAAACACAACAGAGATGGGAAGATAAAAAAAACAAAACTTTTAGAAATTTTTGGTGATTTAAGCCAATACCTTTTGATACCACATAATGACAAAGAACCCAAGGTTGGACAAATACATATTGACTCACTAAATGGTCACATAACCACTGGTGAGGTATCAAGTCCAAAAGGATTTTATCGACAAATAAAAAAAGATAGTGCTCTTGTACCTGTTTTATTTAGTGATGTAAGGATTAAATCTGAGCTCGTTGTTTCTTCGGTGCAGGGAAGGCAAACATATATAAAAACAAATGCAGAGGAAGTGACTTTGAGTGCAATAAAATCAGCATTGCAAGATAAAAATAAGGTGTTCCTTACACATTCTGAAAAGCATGATTTTTTTGAAATATTTGGAGATGGACAGGAACTTTCTCAAGGACTTAATGTAATTTTAGGTAATCGTTCATCAGGCAAAACTTATTTTTTAGACAAAATAAAAGAGACTTTTGGATATGATGAAAGTGATATTAAGTATATAAAACAGTTTGAACTAGTCAGAATTGGTGAAGGTAAATTCAATAAAATGCTAGAAAAACAAAGAAGCTTAACTAGAGAGGAATACTTGGATGTATTTAAGCCAGTGGTTGAAGATGTTCTAGAGATTGATAGAAAAGCTACGCTTCATAACGTTGAAGAGTATGTCACATCATTAATTGAATATGCACAAAGTGAAAAACTTCAAGATGAATATTCTAAAGCGTCACTTTTTAAAGGAAAAAAATTTGTTATCAAGGAATACGAAACTCTTAAACTAGTAATAACGGCAGTTAAAACTTTATTGGAAGAAACCAATCATAAGGCGATAATAAATAAGCACTTGTCCGATGAGTCGATGAAGGCTTTGTTAGAAGAACTTGCACTAAAACTCAAAAGTGAGGCACTTGAAAAATTGAAAAAAGAATGGGTAAACACACTAGTCGACGAAGTTTCTAAAAAACTACAGTTACGTAGTTCCAGACCTGCAATAAAGAACAATGACTTGAGTTTTTCTGACATTAAAATTGAAAAAGAGAAAATTCGTAGATTCAATGCAATAGCTAAGGCGGTCAGGAAGAATCAGTCAATTCATAAGGATAAAAAAGGTAAATTTACTATTGAAGCTTTGGTTGGTCCTTTTAAGGGGGCGTTAGAAGTTAAAAATGAAAGCAAATCGATTCTTCCTTTTAAGGATGCATTTCACCATTATCAAAATCCATTTAAATACCTTGGTTTGCTCTCAAACAAAGAACTAGAACGTGCAAGTCTATACAAGTACTTCTGTAAGGTACGGTATCAAGTTCTAAATGAGTATGATAAACCAGTCTCTGGAGGGGAAATGACAGAGTTTAACTTACTTCAAAAACTTCACGATGCTCGTCAGTATGAAATGCTTTTAGTGGATGAACCCGAATCTTCGTTTGATAACGTTTTCTTAAAAGAAAATGTAAATAAAATTCTTAAAGAAATATCTGAAGAACTCCCTGTAGTTGTTGTGACACATAATAATACAGTAGGTATGTTACTCAAGCCTGATTACGTTGTTTATACGCGACGTGAAATAGAACAAGGGGAAGATAAATACTATATATATTCAGGGTCCCCAGGTGAAAAAGATTTTTATACAACTGATAAAAGTAAATCTATTGAAAGTCACATTATTTTACTCAATGCTTTAGAGGCTGGAACACAAGCTTACGAAGATAGAGGAAAAATGTATGGTAATTATAAAAAATGAGTATGAAATATTTAGAAATTAAAAATAATAAAGGTAGTTTTAGACGTGATAAGAAGATGCTTGGAATTGAGCAAATAACCGCAAATGACATCCATAATTTAATCAATCATGCCTACGAGGCAGATTTCGAGATTGATAAATATAGCGAAGCAGAATTACCGAATAAAGCACAACAAATCATTTACGAGAGTATTTATTTTAAGTTAAATGATTTTCTTGCTGATAAGGAACAATTTAATAAACAAGTAGATAGAATGTATGTGGATGCGGTTGGAAAATATGGTGCTGATTTAGAAGCCGAATTTGAACCAGATGTAGATTATTTAGATAATCTAGAACAAGAAGATGTTGAAGATGATGAAATAGATTCTAATGATATTCCATTTTAATTATGAAAAATAGAAAAAACAAAATCGAAAAACTAATTTCCGAACTCTGTCCAAATGGGGTGAAGTCTAAGAACATTGGCGAAATATGCCAAATCAATCGTGGTAGAGTCATGTCAAAAGACTATTTGAAAGATAATGCCGGTAAGTATCCAGTATATTCATCTCAAACATCAGATGATGGTATTTTTGGACGCATCATTACTTATGACTATGATGGTGAGTATTTAACTTGGACAACTGACGGAGCATACGCTGGTTCAATTTTTTACCGTAATGGAAAGTTTAGTATTACTAATGTCTGTGGACTTTTGAAAGCTAAAGCTGACGATGTAAATATGAAGTTCCTCTCATATATTCTGGCTACAGTTTCTAAAAAATATGTAAGTTCTGGTATGGGAAACCCAAAGATTATGAGTAATGTAATGGAAAAAATCAAAATTCCTCTCCCACCCCTTGCAATCCAAGAAGAAATTGTCAAAATTCTTAATAGTTTTACAGAGCTAGAAGCAGAGCTAGAAGCAGAGCTAGAAGCAGAGCTAGAAGCTAGAAAGAAGCAGTATGAGCATTATCGTTCTGGACTATTTGTATTTGACGAAAACGTTAAGCAGGAGGCCTTGGGCGATATCATTTTATCACTTAAAACAGGCTTGAATCCACGTAAAAACTTTGTTTTAAATACCCCAGACGCTAAAAATTATTATGTTACGGTTCGTGAAATAAATGGCTTAAATGTTACATTTTTTGAAAAAACTGATAGAGTAAATAATGAAGCGTTAAGATTGATAAATAATAGATCCAATTTGGAGGTTGGCGATGTTTTGTTTTCTGGAACGGGAACAATTGGTAGAACGGCTTTAGTAAAAGAGAAACCGGAGAATTGGAATATAAAAGAAGGAGTGTATGTAATCAAACCAAATCAAAAGGTGGTAAATTCAAAATTTTTGTTATTTTTCCTTAATTCTATAATTGCAAAAAAACAAATTGAAAATAAAATTGTTGGTTCTCCTGTCATGAGTATTCCGATGGCAGAATTAAAAAAAATTAAAATCCCAGTTCCACCGCTCGCAGAACAAGAACGAATTGTATCAATTTTAGACAAATTTGATGCACTCGTGAACGATATTTCAATCGGTTTACCGGCTGAACTTTCAGCTCGCAGGTCGCAATATGAGTACTATCGAGGGAAACTTTTAACATTCAAAGAATATGCCAAATAATAAAAAATACAATTTAGTAGCTGAAAATTCCCAAAGCACTGTCGTGGGTGAGTATGTGGCAGATAGCGTGCGTGTCGCTCACTATCAAAGTGAGGCTGATTTGGAGCGGGCTTTTATCAAACAACTAGAGACACAAGCTTATGAGTATCTTACTATCACCTCTGAAGCTGATTTAGTATTGAACTTGCGTAAGCAACTGGAGAAACTCAATGGTTTCACTTTTACCGATAATGAATGGGAACAGTTTTTTGCCAGTGAGCTTGCCAACCCAAATCAAAGCATCGCCGAAAAGACCTCCACAATTCAAGAAGACCATATTAAAAATCTAACTCGTGACGATGGCACAATCAAGAATATATACCTTATCAAAAAAGACAATATTCACGACAATAGCTTGCAGGTTATAAACCAGTATGCGACAGATGAAGGACAGCGTTCTAATCGTTATGATGTTACTGTTCTTGTAAATGGGTTGCCTATGGTTCATGTGGAACTCAAACGTCGTGGTGTAGCCATTGTAGAAGCATTCAACCAAATCAATCGCTATCAACGTGAAAGCTTTTGGGCTTCTTCAGGGCTTTTTGAGTATGTTCAACTGTTTATTATTTCCAATGGTACACACACCAAGTATTACAGTAATACGACACGTTCAGAACATATAAAAGAATCTATTGAAGGTGCTTTGAAAAAAGGTAAACGCACCAGTAGTAGTTTTGAATTTACCAGTTGGTGGGCAGATGCTACGAATCGACCTATTATAGACCTGATGGATTTTTCCAAGACTTTTTTTGCTAAACATGCACTTTTGAATATTTTGACAAAATACTGTGTATTTACAACAGATAAACAACTTTTGGTAATGCGACCATATCAGATAGTAGCAACGGAGAGAATCTTGAGTCGTGTTGAAGTAAGTACGAATTATAAAAAGTTAGGCACGGTAGAGGCTGGTGGATATATTTGGCACACAACAGGCTCAGGCAAGACCCTGACGAGTTTTAAAACAGCTCAGCTTGTAAGTAAATTACAATATGTTGATAAAGTTTTGTTCGTGGTTGACCGAAAAGATTTGGACTACCAAACAATGCGTGAATATGACAAGTTTGAGAAAGGTGCTGCTAATAGTAATACCAGTACTGCTATTTTGAAAAAACAATTGGAAAACAAAAACTCTAGAATTATTATTACCACGATTCAAAAATTAGATAGATTTATAAGTAAAAATAAAAATCATACAATTTTTGATGGACATATTGTTCTTGTGTTTGATGAGTGCCATCGCTCACAGTTTGGGGATATGCATGCTGCAATTACAAAAACATTCAAGAATTACAATCTCTTTGGTTTTACTGGTACACCTATTTTTGCTGTGAACGCATCCACTAGTGGACGACCAGACTTGAAAACCACTGAACAAGCATTTGGTGAAAAACTACATACTTACACTATTGTGGATGCAATCTCTGACAAAAATGTTTTACCTTTTAAAGTTGATTATGTTTCTACCGTGCATGAAGCTGAAAACATTGAAGATGCTCAGGTTAGAGATATTGACCGTGAAGCAGTGCTCGCATCACCCGAACGATTGACGAATATTGTTAATTATATTCGTGAACATTTTGACCAAAAGACTAAACGAAATAGTTTTTATAAACTAAAGGACAGAAGACTGGCTGGTTTTAATTCTATTTTTGCAGTTTCATCTATTGATGTTGCCAAGAAATATTATGCTGAGTTCAAAAAACAACTTACGAATGTACCGAGCGATAAAAAACTTAAGGTAGCAACAATTTATAGTTTTGGAGTAAACGATGAAGATGCCGATGGAATGATAGATGAAAATTCCGAGGACACAAGCGGACTTGACGTAAGTTCAAGAGACTTTCTGGAGAATGCTATTGTTGATTACAACGCAATGTTTGGCACTTCTTTTGATACTTCATCAGATAAATTTCAAAATTATTACAAAGATGTGAGCTTGAGAGTAAAAAATCGTGAGATTGATGTTCTGATTGTAGTCAATATGTTTTTGACTGGTTTTGATGCGACAACTCTCAATACTTTATGGGTAGATAAAAATCTGAGATTACATGGACTCCTACAAGCATTCTCACGTACAAATCGTATTTTAAATAGTGTGAAGACTTTTGGAAATATTGTTTGTTTCCGTAACCTAGAGAAAGCAACAAACGAATCTATTGCTCTCTTTGGTGATAAAGAAGCAGGTGGAATTGTACTTCTCAAATCATACGAGGAGTATTACAACGGTTACAAAGACGGTGATAAAGAGGTGCGCGGGTACACCAGTATGGTGACAGAGCTTACTGAAAAATTCCCAGTTGGTGAACTGATTATTGGAGAACAAAACCAAAAAGATTTTATAAAACTATATGGTGGTATTTTGCGAGTGCGTAATATTTTGACAACTTTTGATGAATTTACTGGAAATGAAATTTTGACTGAACGTGATGTTCAGGATTATCACAGTATGTATATTGATCTCTATACAGAATTCCGTAAGGGGATAGAAGTTGACCAAGAAAATATTAATGATGACTTGGTGTTTGAAATGGAGCTTATCAAGCAGGTAGAAATAAATATTGATTTTGTGTTAGGTCTCATCAAGAGATACCATGAAGACCACAACAAGAATCGTGAGATTTTGGTTGATATCAATAAAGCGATAGACTCCAGTATTGAATTACGCAATAAAAAAGACCTTATTAACCAGTTTATCACTTCACTTGATATTCATTCGGTAGTTGATGACGATTGGCAAAAATTTGTGGACAAGAAAAAGATTGAGGAGCTTGAAAAAATTATAGCCAATGAAAATCTTGATTACGATGCGACTTATACATTTGTAAAAAATGCTTTCCGTGATGGTAGTGTAGCGACGACTGGTACAGCCATAACCAAAGTTTTACCTCCTGTATCAAGATTTTCTCCAACTGGTGAGCGAACTCAAAAGCGTGAAAGTGTACTGAGTAAATTGACAAGCTTCTTTGAGAGATTTTTCGATATTTCTGGTGGAAAATTATAACATAATAAAAAAACAATATGAACGAAATTATATGCCCACATTGTAAAAAAGCCTTCAAAGTTGATGAAGCTGGTTTTGCTGATATTCTTAAGCAAGTTAGAAATCATCAATTTGAGGAAGAATTGCGAGAGCGATTAGACATGGCGGAAAAAGAAAAAGAAAATGCTGTCAAACTCGCCGAGGCTAATATTACAAATATATTACAAAAAAATCTTGCAAAGAAAGAGACTGAGTTAGCCGAACTAAAGGTTAACAAAGAGCATGAACTAGCTGAACTTGATGCTAAGAAAGAATCCGAATTATCGGAAATGAAATCAAAACTTAATAATACAGAGCTTGAGAAAAAACTTGCTGTCACAGAAGCAGTCAATAGAATTGAGAAAGAACGTGACGAACTTGCCAGCCAGTTGAAAAGTAAAGATACCGAGAAACATCTACTTGAGACATCGTTAAAGGAAAAGTATGCCACTGAGCTCAAGACCAAGGACGACATCATCAAGATGAAAGACGAAGAAATTGCTCTTCGTAAAGACATGAAAGTTAAACTTTCAACAAAAATGGTAGGTGAAACACTAGAACAACATTGTGAGAACGAATTTAACAAGCTTCGTGCGACTGGTTTCCAGAATGCATATTTTGAAAAAGACAATGACGCAAAAACTGGTAGTAAGGGTGATTACATTTATCGCGAAACCGATGAAGCTGGCAATGAAATCATTTCTATTATGTTCGAAATGAAAAACGAGGTTGACGAAACCACCAACAAGAAAAAGAATGAAGACTTTCTACGCGAGCTTGATAAAGACCGCACAGAGAAGAAGTGTGAGTACGCTGTTCTTGTATCACTTTTGGAAGCGGAAAACGAGCTGTACAACTCTGGTATCGTCGACGTATCCCATAAACATTCAAAAATGTATGTTGTTCGTCCACAATTTTTTATTCCTATGATAACTTTGCTACGTAACGCAGCCATGAACTCACTTAAATATAAAGCAGAGCTTGCTTTGGTAAGGAATCAAAATGTTGACATTACCAACTTTGAGGAAAATATGAATAAGTTTAAAGAAGGTTTTGCCAAAAATTATCAGATTGCTTCTAACCGTTTTAAAACAGCTATCCAAGAAATAGACAAAACCATAGACCATCTCCAGAAAACTAAAGATGCTCTTTTGTCGTCTGAAAATAACCTTCGTCTCGCCAATAATAAAGCAGAAGATTTAACAATTAAAAGACTCACGCGTGGTAACCCAACAATGGCGAATAAATTTGAAGAGTTGTCAGATACCGACAAAAATAATTAACATTTTAAATAGCAATAAAAAAATCAAAAGATTTAATAGTATTTTCTTAATATAATATTAGCATGGATTATACTCGAATGTTTACACTTCTAGATTTTTTAGAAGATTTTAGAACAAATCCAATTACTGGGAATGATTTAGGTCATAATAGACCTGTTGTTTTTGGTATGAAACAATTATACGATTTTTCTCCGTGTACGCCTTTGTTATTTAAAGAACCAGGATTTTTAGAAATAATGTTGGAGATATTAGATTCAGCGACATTGGGTGATAAAGATAAATCACCAAAAGTCTGTGGGGAAGATTATGAAAAAATATCTGAGGGTAGTGTAACAAAGTATAAGGTTTATATTACTACTAAAAGAATTAGGGCATATAGAGATTGGTTACAAAAACAAAATAGTAAGAGTGAACTAAAAATAAAAGATAATTATTTATGTTTTGGAGATAATAAAATGAGGATGTATTCAAGTAGTAGAAATTATAGGGTTATAAAATGTTTGATTTCTGAACCCTTACACACTCCTATAAAACTTTCAGATATCAAAGCTAATTTACTTCAGTATAGAGATGAAAGAAGTATAAAATTTACTGACGTCCAGATTTATAATATTTTATCCGCTGTAAAAAGAAATATTCAAAGAAATTTAACTACTGAGCAATCACCACCTTGGGGTAAAATAAAGAATAAATCCGTAACTTTAGAAATTTAGCTTCTCTTATTTTTGTGTAGAGTTTAATTTTATCATAAGGAGAAAAATAAAGTTTTTTGAAAAATAAAAAATTATCTAAAAAACTTCTTTATTAAGTTATTTTTTTGTATAAATCAGAATTTTTAATATAAATTCTGATTTTTATTTTGGCTTATTATAGCATAAAATTTAATAAAAATCATAAAATCAATGTTCATCTCAGAATGGGAGATTAGGTATAAAATAGTATCAAACTATTAACAAAAAGTAGTTGATTATTTTTAATTATCTCAAACATATGAGAGAAAACGAAAAAGAAGCTCTAGAACTTTTAGAAAGAGGGTATTCAATCATTCCTGTACGAAATGATAAAAAACCATATATTCCATGGACCGAATATCAAAAAAGACTTCCTACGGAAAAGGAAATCAAAAAATGGTTTACGTTGTATCCAGAAGCAAATATAGGAATAGTAACTGGAGAGGTTTCTGGACTAGTGGTAGTAGACGTAGAGAAAGATGGAAGTACCGAAGGTTTAACTCCAACACTATTCTCTAAGTCTGGAGGTGGAGGGTGGCATTACTATTATAAACATCCTGGATTTGTAGTTAACAATTCAGCTCGCAAGATTAGAGAATTGGTAGATATAAGAGGGGATGGGGGTTATATAATAGCTCCTCCTTCCTTGCATGCTAGTGGCAATAAGTATGAGTGGCGTTCTTCCTTTGAAGATTTAACTGATTTACCAGATTGGTTGTTGGAAGAATTAGAAAAAGACTCTAAAGTAAAAACAAATTGGCATGAATTTAGTCAAGATATTAATCCTGTTGGTGCTAGAAATGATTCAGCTGCTAAATATATAGGATATTTGTTGTCTAAATCTGATTTAGATCTTTGGGAAGCAAAAATTTGGCAACAAGTTGTATCTTGGAATAAGGAAAAGAATGTCCCACCTCTTGATGAAAAAGAATTAAGGTCAGTCTTTGAGAGTATCTCTAAGATTGAATTATCTAAAAGAGAAAGTGGTGAACAGACAACTAAAAAAGAAAGAAAAATAACTGAGAGTACTCAGATTGTTCACGAAATGGAAAAGATAGGTGTGATTTTTCATAATCAATATGAAGCACCATTTATACAAGTTGAGATTAATGGTCATAAAGAAATATTTCCTATTTCTGCGAGGAACAGGAAATTTAATAGTTTTGCCAACAAAGTCAATTATGAAATTTTTGGTAAAACTTTAGCAGAGAGTAAATTAAAAGAAGTCGCTGGTTTGTTGAGAGCTAAAGCTATTTTTGAAGGCAATATGTATGAATTATCTAATCGTATGGTACGAAAAAAAAGTAATGAGATATGGTTGGATATGTGTGATGACAAGTGGAGAGCTATTAAGATAACAGACAGTTCTTGGTCAGTAGTAGAAAATCCTCCTATTTTATTTATAAAATATGAACATAGTAAGTGTTATTTGGATCCAGTAGTGGGCGGAGATATAAAGTTACTAAACAAGTATTTGAATTTTGTGGACCAAGACTATATTATTCTTGTTTATGCATTTCTTGTTTCTATTCTTATGTCAAATTTACCTGTCCCAGGTTTGATTGTTCATGGTTTGCAAGGAAGCTCAAAAACTACACTGCTTAAAATGTTACGTCTTTTGATTGACCCATCAGTGAATAATGTTTTAGATTTTTCTAACAACAAGAAAGAACTTATACAAATGTTTGACCACAATAGAGTTTGTTTTTTTGATAATCTAACGTATCTAACATCAAATCACTCAGACTTGTTGTGTAAAGCTATAACGGGATTTGCACACACTTCCAGAGAGTTATTTTCAGATAATAATGATGTGTTGAGAGATATACAATGTGCTATTGGTATCAATGGAATCAACAATGTAGTCACAAAGCCTGACTTATTAGAGAGAAGTATTGTTTTAGAGTGTGCTCAAATTTTGCCAAAGGATAGAAAAACTGAAAGTGATATCTGGGAGGAATTTGAAAAAGATAGACCGGCTATTTTGGGGGGATTGTTAGATTTGACTGTTGCTGTATTGAAGTTATTACCAAGTATAAAAAAAAACGATATGAAAAGAATGGCAGATTATACCCTGATTGGTAAGGCTGTTGCAATCTATTTAGATATGGAGCCTGATGAGTTTGTTTCTGTTTATGAAAAAAACATACTAGAGGCCAATGGTTCTGCCATTCAAAACGATAAGTTAGCAGATACTATTTTGCATTTGTTTGATGATGTGGATGAAACAGAGCAAATATTTGAACCTAGCGCAATGTACGAGTATTTGACTAACTTAGCGAGAAGAAAATTTATTCTTGGTGATGAAAATAAATCAGATTATGCATGGCCAAAAGACGCCGTTAGGATGAGTAAAAAACTTACAATTATTACGCCATTATTGGCTACCTACGGTATAGACATTATCAAATCTCGAGACCAAAGAAAAAGAAGTATTATCTTTAGGACTAACTCAAAATTTATTAAAAATGACACCGATGACACTAATGACACTAACTTTGAGAATATTTTGAATCTATTATAAGTTTTATTTATGAACCCAATGGAAGATATAGACAATTTGATAAACGGCATACCTATAGAGGATTTTGCTGATTTAGCTGTGGAGCAAATTGTTGGTATAATATATGACCGTTGGGTTCATATCATGTCTGATAAAACTACAGACAATGATAAATAAAAAACTAAATTATTGATTTATTATTAATTTAAAAAATATGAAAAAAACAACAAAGAATTGTCTTATTTATTGTAGGGTCTCTACAGATAAACAAGCACAACAAAATGAAAGCCTGGGTCAACAAGAGAAACTTTGTAGAGAGATTGCACAAAGACGTGGTTTCACTGTCATTGGAGTTTATCGTGAGACAGAGTCTGGTAGAAAAAGAGAAGAAAGAAAGCGTCTTATGGCGCTTTATTCTTTTATAAAAGAGAATGTTGGTCTTGTGCAGTATATAATATTTCGTGATATTGATAGAGTCACCAGAGGAGGAGCACATTCTTATCAAACTATCAAAAATTTTTTTACAGAACATGGAGTAGAAATGGTAGATAGCTATGGAATGATTCAAAGCAGTGTAAATACTTTAGAACATCTTGGGATTAGTTTCCCTTGGAGTAGTTTTAGTCCTAGTACTGTAGCTGAGAATATCAAAGCTGAAACTTCTAGCGATGAAGTTAGAAATATTTTGACTAGGGTTATTGGGGCTGAAATTGAAAGTGTAAGAGCTGGTTATAGAGTGTCTGTACCAAACTATGGATATAAGAATTCAAAAATATTAGTTGGTAGTAAAAAGAAAACAATACTTATACCCAATGAAAAGGAAGCTAAAAATATAGTAAAGATGTTTGAATTAAGAGCTTCAGGTGAACACAGTGATGAGGAGATAGCAAAGATTATAAATGCTATGGGTTATAGGAGTAGAACACAAAACGTTTGGGACGAAGCACATGAAAATATTATTGGGCAAAGGGGAGGTGTTAAGCTCAATCCTAAGCAAGTACAACGGTTCATACAAAGGCCTGTCTATTGTGGTATAACAATTCACCGCTGGACTAATTATAAGCCCATAAAAGCTAATTTTGACGGTCTAGTGGATTACAATACATTCAACCGTGCTAATCGTGGTAAAGTATTTATACGTGAAAATGAAAAAACAGGGGGAGTTGAAGTTCTATATGATTATCATCCTGATAGAGTTTTTAGAGCTTTGAATGTTAATAATCCTGAATTCCCTAATCGTAGGGTGGTGTCTTGTTCTATTTGTAAAAGACCATTGTCAGGTAGTTTTTCTACAGGAAAGCTTGGTACCAAATATCCGTATTATCATTGTTCTAAAGGTCACAAATATTTTGGTATAGCCAGAGATACTCTAGATGAAACTCTAACAAATAGTTTGGATAGTATTAAATTTGAAAAAAATATTATTGATAAGGCTATGTCTTCTTTAAAAAAGATTTGGCTTCAAAAAAATGATGAGCGTAATATTATGACTTCATCGGCTAATAAAGAAGTACAAAAACTCGAGAAAAAAAGAGACCTACTAATTCAAAATATTTTAAAGGTTTCAAGTGAAAAAATAATTAGGAGTTTCGAAGCACAAATTGATGAGTTAGATAAAGAGATAGAATCTGTGCAAATAAAATTGGCTGAATATAATAAGAACGCAGAAGATTTTGACCTGTTTAAATCATTTGCCAGTCAATTGTTGGAACACCCTAGACAATTGCTCTTAAATGAGCCAAATATTACAAAAAAACAAGCACTATTTCAGCTTGTTTTTAGGGGTATTCCTACTTACCAAGATTTGGAAGATGGAACACCGGATTTTTCACCTATTATAGCAAAAGTTGAATCTTGCAAAAGTGGTGATACCCAATGTGTGATCCGGGTGGGGTTCGAACCCACGACCGTTAGCTTAAAAGGCTACTGCTCTACCAGCTGAGCTACCGGACCATGTATTACTTAGTTGAAAATTATGTTTTATATGATATAATAACTTGGTAAAAAAGTCAATACTTTGGTTGTGGCTTTTCTTCCAAAATATTATGAGGACATTATAACATAGTATTTTGATAATTAGTAGTCTTTTGGTTTGGTTTTTTCAGTTAGTCTTTGTAGTTTAATTTATTTAATTAGAAATTATGATGGATAAGAAATATTTGAGTAGTATAAAGAAAAATTTACTTCAATATTCAGAAGTAAGGAGAGAAGTGATAAAATCATCAGACGATGCCTTATACAACGCCAAAAGGGCTATTTTTGCCATGCATAGAGATAATACAAAAGAAGCAGAAGAAAAATTGACTAACAGTAAAAATTTATTGGAAGGTCTTTTGAAGAAATACTCTAAGTATCAAGAGGTTGATGAAGAAGGTTCTTTCAAAGCTGGTCTTGAAGAATATGTAGAAGCTAATTTGTTTTACCAATTTTTGACTACTGGTAAAATTGGGAAAATTACCAATATAACAATTCCAGAACGTAGTTATGTGGGAGGTCTTTGTGATGTGCCAGGAGAATTGTATCGCTATGCTATCAAGTCTGCGACTGAAAAAGACATGGACAAAGTAAGACAATGTGCTAATATGGCTCAAGAAATTACAGGGGAATTAATTGAATTTAATCTAACAAGTTATTTACGTAATAAATTTGATCAAGCCAAGATGGCGACTCAGAAGATTGAACAGATTGTTTATGAACTTAGTTTGAATGATAAAAAAAGCTAAATATCAAAATAAAAAGGGAAGAGGAGTGCAGAGAATGCGACATCAAGGTCTAAGTCTTCCCATACTTTGACCCTTCCGGCTCCGACGTAGATAAGCGTCAATAATTGGGAGCCTAACTTGCCCTCCAACCTCCTTTGTTAAGCTTGATAAGCGGGCAAGTCGCACATATCTCTGCACTTTGTACCGGCCTCCAACTAGCGGGTGAGGTTGAAGATAGTAAGTCCCCTCAGACTTACTCCAGTTCATATAATGTAACATATTTTTTTAAAATCACAAAGGGAGTTGTGTATAAACTAAATTCTAATTATTTAAATGAAACTAGATAGGAATACTGTATATGAAAAAAATAATAAAAAAAATAATACCAAAAAAGTTTCTAAATTTTAGACATCTATTTTTTGCATGGTACGGAGCTTTCAAATATAAATATCCGTCAGAAGAATTATTAGTTATTGGGATTACAGGTACAAGTGGTAAATCAACGACAACTTATTTATTGAGACAACTTTTGGAAAGTGCTGGTTTGAAAGTTGGTTCTCTTTCCACAATAGATTTTTATGTGGCAGGAGAAGAAAAATTGAATAATCAAAAAATGACCATGCTCGGTCGCATGCAAATTCAAAAGTATTTACGTAAAATGGTGGATAAGAAGTGTGATGTGGCGATTATTGAGACAACTTCAGAAGGACGTCTGCAATATCGTCATAGTTTCATCAATTATGACATAATGATGTTGACTAATTTATATACAGAACATATTGAATCTCATGGCTCGTTTGATGCGTATAAACAAGCTAAGTTGGACGTTTTTGAATATGTGGCTAATCAAAAAACAAAAATAATAAATCATAAATCTATTGACAAGACAGCTATTGTAAATTGTAATAATGAATATTCTCCTGAATTTTTAAATTTTAATTTTTCTAAAAAAATTGTCTTTGGTTCCAAAGACGAAAAAAATTATTTAGAAAAGGTAATGGATAAATTTTTGTTTAGTAATACTAGTATAGACAAAGACGGCCTGCATTTTGAAATTGAAAATCACAAATTTGTAGCACCAATGTATGGTGAACATAATATTTATAATATTGTTGGAGCTATTACAATAGCTCGTGAATTGAATATTGACTGGGGAATAATTGAAAAAGCTGTTGGAAAATTCAAAAATGTACCTGGTAGAAATGAATTTATTTTTGAAGCAAAAGCCAAAGGATTTGAAGTAATAGTTGATTATGCTTTTGAACCTATTGCTCTTAGTAAATTATATGAAGTTGTTGATTTGTTTAATCCGACTGGTCGTATTATCCATGTTTGTGGCTCTACTGGTGGTGGACGTGACAAATCTCGTCGCACAGTGATAGGAGAATTGGTCGGTAAAAAAGCTGATATTTTTTTAGTTACAGATGAAGATCCTTATGAAGAAGATCCATTGTCTATAATAAAAGAAGTTTCAATTTCAGCTCAAAAAGTTGGTAAAAAATTGAACGAAAATTTATTTGAAATATTAGATAGAAAAGAAGCTATTGGCAAAGCTATAGAAATGGCCAAAGCAGGAGATTTGATTTTAATCACTGGAAAAGGAAGTGAACAAGGTATGTGTGTTGCAGGAGAAAAAATGATCCATTGGGATGATAGACAATTTGCTAGAGAATTTATTCAAAAAATAATATGAAATTAATTTCTATTATTATTCCAGTTTACAACAGAGCTTCTATTTTTGAGAAGTCTCTTTTGTCAGCTATCCAACAAAATTATGAAAATAAGGAAATAATTGTTGTTGATGATGGAAGTAATGATAATGTTAAAAATGTTGTAGATGTTGTAAGTGTTGAAAATAAAAATATAGAAATAAAATATATTAGACAGATTAATAAAGGAGCACCAGTTGCACGTAATAGAGGTTTCAAAGAATCTCAAGGTGAATATGTGATATTTTGGGATGCAGATATAAAAGCAGAAAAAGACATGCTTACAAAAATGTCAGAAATTTTGGAAAGTCAAGAAGATATTAGTTTTGTTTATGGCAATTTTAATTTAAAAAGAAAAAAAATGTTGGCACAAGTTTTTTCACCTATTCAATTACAAAAAAATAATTATATTCACACTAGTTCTTTGATTAGAAAAAAAGATTTTCCATTGTTTGATGAAAAATTAAAACGTTTTCAGGATTGGGATCTTTGGCTTACTATGGTGAAAAATGGCAAAAAAGGAAAATGGTTAGATGAATATCTTTTTACAATTTTTTCCAAAGGAATTATAAGTGGTTGGTTGCCAAAATTTGCTTACAAAAAACCATGGCAATATTTACCATGGTGGAAAAAGAAAGTGGAGAAGTATAATCAAGCTCGCAAAATTATTTTGGAAAAACATCATTTAGAAAAAGAAGTATAGACCGCTTCTTTTTTGTTTGTATTGTTGTAGATTAGTATTGATAATAAAATAAATCCAATACCCAAAGGATGATTGAAATAAGGTGTAAAAAAATTGGTGATTACTAGAGAAAATATACCAAGTATAATGCCAAATAGCCATCTCTGTTTTTTTGATAATAAAAAAAGTTTGAAACTCAAATAAAATATTAAGAACATATATAATAGGAAACCTAATATACCAGTTTTTAAAATTATATCCAGATAACCAAGTTCAAAAGAATATGTGGTATAAGAACCTGTTGGATTGTTTGTAGTTTTGATTCTTGGGTCACTATTTTTGTAGGTTATTTTTTTAGCAAATCCATGACCAAAAAAAGGGGATTTTTTTATTTCTGTTAGTAATGGTTTTATTTGTGCGCTTCTACTAGAAATTGACGAAGAGTTATTTGTTTGGTCAGATAATCTGGTTGCTAGTATGTTTACTTGTGTATTCAAGATTATGTTTACAAAAATTATATTTGAGTAAAACAATATAGGTATTATAACAACAAAGAATATAATTTTTTTCCAGTTTATTTTGAAGATAAAAATAAGACTAAAAAATAATACAGCTAATGTCAGTAGTCCACTTACAAAAAAACTTCTTGATTGAGAAATAATTATTGTAGATAAATTCAGAAAAAGCAATAACCATAAGGCAAAGTTTTTGTGTAGTTCTTTTTTTGTATATAAGAATAATAAGGAAAGAATAAGTACTAACGCTAGTAGATTATAAAAGTGTGATTGAAAAAAAATTCTATAAATAGGATAAGTCATTTGTGTGATTTCGCCAACCCTGGTATCTCGGATCCATTTGTAGAATAGATTGTCTCCGACTTTTGCTAGACCATAAGAAAATAACATTAAAATTAATATTGTTTTTATTGAAATCCAAGAAGTAGCAGCTAGAAATATTTGGATAATTTTGTTTTTATTTAAATTTTTTAATGAGTTTATTTTTGTTGTCAAAAAAATACCAATAAGTCCAAAATAAAGGTAACCATTGCTATCCAAAAAAATACTTAGTAGGTCTCTATTTTTCAATATAGCTTGGATTATCGCTATTGCTATTATTATGAAAAGTGAAAGCACTAAATAAAAAAATTTGTTTTTAATGAAGTTGAAATTTCTTTGTTTTAGCGTTTTTATAAACCAAACAAAAAATATAATCAAAAAAATTGTTAATCGGATAGATAGTTTGAAGTTTCCTATTTCATAAAAGAAAAGATAACCCTGTCCTCCTATAATTAGTTCTGTTAGAAGTATATAAATTCCATATTTTATTTTTTTTATTATAAAATATGAGAGTATTATGGTTATTATCAAGAATAAGATTTTTTGTAAGTTTGGGTAGTAAAAAGTTATAAGAGACGCACTTTCTAAAAGAATAATAAGAAGTATTGTTTGAAAAAAAAATTTATCAAAAATTTTTATTTTATAACTTTTCATAGTTTATTTTATTTTTGTAACCATTGATAAATATTTTTGCTTCCATCGCAGGTTTGCCTTCAATTTGTAATTCTAATATTTCTAGTGCTGAATCATTAGTGCCTATATAAATTTTATCATTTTCTATCTCTACTTGACTGGATTGTATTTTTTTATCACTTGTCTTTAACTTTAATAATTTTAATCTTTTTTCATTCCACATGGTCCAAACACCAGGCCAAGGTGTGAAAGCACGATATTGATTATAAATTTGTTGAGCTGAATTTTGCCAATTTATTTTGCCATCCTCTCTGTCTAATTTTTTACAAAATGTTACCTCTGTTTCATTTTGTGTTTGTGGCTCAATTTCTCCTTTAATATATTTAGGAACAGTGTCTATAAGCAATTGTGAAGCGATTTGAGCCATTTTATTGTCTAATTCGAGATAAGTTTCATCAGATAGTATCTCGACTGTTTTTTGGCTCAAAATAGGTCCAGAATCCATACCTTTGTCCATTAGCATAATAGTAACTCCGGTTTTTCTCTCTCCATTCAAAATAGCTGATTGGATTGGTGAAGCACCTCGATATTTTGGGAGTAGAGAAGTGTGAGTATTTATAGTGCCAAATTTTGGAATATTTAAAATATTTTCTGGAATAAGAAGACCATATTGGGCAACAACGAAGATTTCAGGGTTCAGAGTTCGGAGTTCATAATTTTTTAGGCTTTCTGGTTGGTCTATTTCCAAACCATTTTTTTCAGTCAAAATTTTGACAGGGGATTTTTGTAAAATTTGTTTGCGACCAACTGGTTTGTCTGGTTGGGTGATTACTTTTTGAATATTAAATTTTGGGTTGGCAATTAAACCTTGTAAAATGATAGCTGCAAAATTGTGTGTACCAAAAAAAACAAGATTTATTTTTTTTACGTTTTCATGTTTTAATGTTTTCATGTTTTTATGAAAATTATTCTACTTGGTAAATTCCCGTCGCTTTGTCAATAAACAAAATTCCATCAAGATGGTCTACTTCATGTTGGATAACTCGAGCAAAAAAATTGTTGGCTTCAAATTCAATTCGTTCACCAGATCTGTCTATAGCTTCTACAAAAATATTTTTGTAGCGTTTTACTTTGCCATAAGTTTTTGGGACAGATAAACAACCTTCCAAATCTATGTGAGTTTTTTTGTTCATTTTTTGCCAAGTTGGATTTATCAAAATCAAATCTTTTTTGTTGTCTAGTGTATTGTATTTATCTTGTCTAAGAGCTTCTTTACCAATGACGCAGACACGAATATTTTTACCAACTTGTGGAGCAGCTAAACCAACACCGTCATCTGTATACATGGTTGACACTAGATCATCAAAAAACTTTTGAGCTTCATTAGAATGCACAAAATCAAGATCAGTTTCTATTGATTTTTTACGTAGGTTTTCATTTGGTATGGTGAGGATGTCTAATGACATAATTATGGTGATAAAAGACTAATTGGATTAGGATCTATTTTGTAATTACTCGGGATATATTGATTTATTTGTTTTATTATTAGGAATGGTTTTTTTTCAGCAATTTTTAGGGCAAAACCATACCAATATTTTTTTCTAAAATATTTTGGTTGCATTTCATAAGGACCGAGAATAATAACATTTTTGGAGATTTTTGTCAATGCTGAAGTAAGATTTTTGATAGTTTGGTCTAATTGGAATTTACTCTGTCCCTCGTTGTCACCTCCATAGTAATATTTTACTATATATTTGTAAGGAAATAAACCCAAGGTCAATCTATTACCTAAATCTGTCCTGTATATTCTATCTTTTTCACCCAAAGATTTGAAAAGGGTATGCTCAGTTTTACTGGATTGGATATAAAATTTACTGTTTGTTTTTCTATAATATTCTACTTCTTGTATATTGTGCCAGATGTTTTCTATTGAAAGATATTCTGGTATGACTAGTTGTCTATCAATATCCAAGAAAATAATCAGAGCTGTCTTTGTCCAATTGATAGATTTGAAAGCGGCTATAGTACCAATTATTATATTTTGTTTATTTTCCGTAAGTTTGGTCAAGTCTGTATCTTTGTCAATATTTATTATATTGTAAACATCTTTGTTACTTAATATTTTTTTGAGTTCAGATTCTACCAGATCTGTCCCAAGGCCATACATCGTAGTCAATTCATTATGGCATTTTGGACAAGTAGGGGAATATGGTTTAGTAAAATTACTATAAGCTGAATATAATATATTTTTTTCTTTTTTGTAAATTAGTGGCAATCCTGTAAGAGGATCTACTTCTACGAAGTTACATTTTTGACAAATAATACTCGTGGCATAGCCTTTTCTATTGATATAAATGAAGATGTCTTCTTTTGATTTTTTTATTTCATCTTCTAAGTCAAGTGAAAAAATATTTTTATCTTGAACAAAATTTTTGTTCGACAAATTTATAACAATAGGTAAAGACTTTTTATCTATTTTTTTTCTTATGAATAATAATTTATCTGTGTTTAGTTTCTTATTTAATTCTATTTTACCTTTGTTTATTTCGTAGTATTTTTCAAAACTAGGTGAAAAGCTAGCAAAGGTCAGATTGCAAGAGTATAACTTTTGTAAAAATTTTACAATGTCTTTGCTATGGAATTTTGGACTACTGTCCCAGCTTTTTAGATTTTCATTGTGTTCATAATCTATTATTATTTTATCCAATTTGTTGAAAGGTAAAAATAGAGCATTTCTTGTACCAATGATAATAGATTTATTATTATTTTTTATTTGTAACCAGTTGTCAAACTTTGTTTTATTGCTTAATTCGGCATACCAAGTTACTACTTCTGTTTGTAATTTTTTTGGTAAGTTTCTTTTTGTTTCCTCTATTTGTTGAACTTCTGGTACTATGATGAGAGTAGTACCATTTATATTTTTAAAAAGTTTTTTGTGTTCATTTTCTGAACTATAGAAAAAATAACTTTGTTTATCTTCTGTTTTTTTGTTGTTTATTTTTTCTTTTTCTAATATTATTTTTTTCAATTTTCTTTTTTGTAATGGGAGTAGAGCCATTTTCAAGAAAACTGAAGGAGAAACTAGATATATTTCAGCCAACTGTAAGTAAAGGTTCAATTGTTTACTATCAAATATTGGTATTTTGTTTACTATTTCAATTAGTGTTTTTAGTTTTTCATTTTCAAAATCTTTTTCAATAGTAAAAATTATACCAAAGATTTCTTTGTTGCGAAATGGAATTTTTACCAATTGACCTATTTCTACTGAAGTTTCTAATTCTTTGTTTATTTGGTAGTCAAAAGTAGAAAAAGCTCTAGGTAATCTGGTTAGGGGAATAATTTTCAGTATCACATTAAAATATAAATTCACCGGTTAGATAACCAATACCCAACACAGTTTCATAAGATAAATTTTTGAAATTGTAATTTATATTTTTGAGACAACCAAGTAATATTAATATAGAATTATAACCACACTGATTGGAATTTTTGATTGTTTGAGAATCCATTTGAGCTATACCTGCAGTATTGTGTGTTTCTAATAATGCTATTATTTTTTCATCGAATTCTTGTCCAGCTTTGTGAAAGCCTGATGGTGAATCACTATTGAGAGAATGAGATAAATCTGCTGAAGATATTATGGCGATACGTTTGTCAGAATCAGAAAAAATATCATAAAGTAATTGTCCAAATTCTAATTGAGATTTTGCTTCTAAATTGGCAATACCAATTGGCAAGATTTTTATATTTTGTAAATGGGAAGTTAGTGCTACTAGAGGGATACTAGTGCCATGGTCTAATTTATGTTCAGTCAAAAGTTGAACTGCTATATTTCTTTCGTAAGCTTTTTCTTTGATAAAATATGGCAAAATAATTTCTCCTAACCAAGAATCTTGGTTGGAAAAATTGCCAAATTTTTCATAGTTTGATATGTAATTTTCACACAAATTAATAGAAAAAACATTTTCAAAAATATTACTATGTGGAGAGATAATTGCAATAATGTCAGGTTTACTAACATACAAATCTTGTTCAATTTTTTCAAGTGATTTTACTGTCTTGTCAACAAGGTTTTTTTGTTCTTTACCAATGCCTTCTATCAAGGTTGGGGGGTGAGGTGTAATGGCTGCAAATACTATAGGCATAAATTGAAATTTATAAATTTGTTAGACTGTTAGTTGTGGTAGCTGTATTTAAATTATCAATTTGTTCTAATAATTGCAAGGGTTCACCATCTGGTATTATTAGTCCTGCAAAGAAATCTATCCAAACAATATTGTTCCAATTGTAGCCATAAGTATCGAATGTTCTTTCATCATTGATATGTCTTTTTTTGCCATTTTCCATAACATAAACATTTGGATTACCTTTTATTGCAACCAAAGAGCCATTTTTTGGTAATATTGGTGTTATATTTGTGAGATTAGTAAATTCACTTGTGTCTACATCTTCAATTTTCAAATTAGGGAAATTTATTTTAGCCATATTTTCATCCAAAATAGGTGCATAAGTATTACCTTTTATATAATACAAACTTTTACTTGTCTTCAATTTTACAACTCTTCCTGTAATATTTTTAGCTTCTGTGGTGATTGGTTGGCCTAATGTGTAATCTACTAAATCAGAATCAGTTACGTCTATAATTTCATCTGGATTGTATCCAATTTGTCTCACTACGTCATAATTATCAAATTTTCTTTTGTATTCATTGTCTAGTAAATAATAATTTGAGCTATCTTTGACAATAGCATAATTGGGAAGTTTTATATCTGTACCTTCCTCTAATTTATCCAATTCAGATTGGGGAATGGTTAAAATTAGTTTTGGATCAAAACGAGTTACAAGAGAAGTCGTGTTGGCAATACGTCTTTTTTTACCATCTTGAATTAGATAGATAGTTGTGTCATCTTTGGTTGTTGCCAAAGTTCCATCTGGATAACTTTGTTCAAACCAAGCTTGCCAGATAGTCCAAAAATTTTCATTGCCATGTAGATGTGGTGTGTAAGTATAGAGAAAAGCTGTAGCATTGTTAGCAGGTGTAATATTTTCACCATCTATAGTGTAAGTTTGTCCAGCACGTTTTATCCAATCTTGAGTATTTACTTTGTTGTAATAACTTCTCATTACCAAAGCTGCACTTCCTACTTGACTAGAAAAACCTTTGTAATTTTGGATGTTTGAATCGTCTTTGCTACAACTATCACACACTCCGAAGCCTGTTGCCCAATCCAATTGTTTTTGAGTTGGATTTGTGTTGGTGATTAAACTTTGTTCTTTTTGTAATTTTACTAATAAATACTTTGGATTGATATTATATTGTTGGGCAGAATCATATATTATATAAGAAGCTTTTCTATTTGTTCCATCTTGGTATTCTGTGACAAAATTAGCTAGTGTACTGTTTTTTTCTTGTAAAAAAGCTTGTATATCTGTGAGATTCATGGCATCTTTGTTTTGTAGAGTTTCATCACTAATAATATAGTTTGGGTTGAAACTGGTTGCTAAAGTAATATTTGGTATAATTAGATTTAAGATAACAAGTAAGATGAGTATTTTTTTCATAGATTATTTTTTATTTTGAATAATTATCTATAATAATACCATAGATTTGAATTTTTTGGAACAACATTCACAACAAAAAAATCTTGTTTGAACAAGATTGTGTATAGTATTTAGTATAGTAATTGATTGAAGAGCTGAACGGGTGGTTTTGGTTAAAACACTGCCCGTTCTTTGCTCGCCCTCTTTTTTATCCCTTCTTTTCTTACTCCTTCTTTATTCCGATAATTACACAAGAGAGTACAGCTCCGGTGGCTGCACCTAGTAAACATCCGACTGGCCCACAATTGTCATATCCCATATAGGACACAATTGCAGATAGTGCAAGTGTAAAGACCACTCTGGCGTTCAAAGTTGTTCCTCCATGCGATCCTGTTGGTTATTCCAGTGTAGTAAGAACACTGAAACAGATAACCAATCCTAGTACAGTGCCAATACCAGCACCAAGACCTGTGCCGATAAATATCACTACAGCATCAAGACCTCCTTCAAAAGTTGCTGCCAATCCACCACCGACTACTGCCCCAATAAGGCAGAAGATAAAGACAATTGTGTCAGTGTTGTTGTCTTCTTTACCCACTTGTTTTTCCAGTATCATCTATGTGTTGGCAGATAAAAGTGGTATTTCCACTTTATCTATCAACAATTTAGGTTTACCAAAGCTCTAATCAACTCATTGATTTTATCTTTGGTTGTCTAAAATAGCTTTACTTGGTCAAATTTAATAAAATATAATAACATTTTTTGGGTTTTTTGTCAATGGTTGATTTTTTAGCTGAATTTGCTATACTAAACATTGATTATTCTAGAAATAAGGAATAAAAATAATAATTATGACAAGTAATTTGGGAAAATTATATATCGTAGCCACACCTATTGGAAATTTGGGTGATTTTACTTTTCGTGCTTTGGAGACGTTGAAAAGTGTGGATTTTGTGTTATGTGAAGATACTAGAGTTACTCAGAAACTTCTTAATCATTATTCTATTGAGACTAAGACAATTAGTTATCATCAGCATAGTGATAATAAAAAAGTTGATTTGATTATTAGTTTATTAAGTGAAGGTAAAAATTTGGCTTTAGTCACAGATGCAGGAACACCAGGAATTTCTGATCCAGGTAATATTCTTATAAACCAATTAACTAATAATCCAATAAACAATTACGAAGTAGTACCAATCCCTGGAGTTTCAGCAATAGTAACAGCTTTATCAATATCTGGATTTCCGACTGACAAATTTGTTTTTCTTGGTTTTCCTCCACAAAAAAAGGGGAGACAAACTTTTTTTAGTAATTTAAAAAATTTGGAATATACTACAGCTTTTTATGAATCCAATCATCGAATTCTCAAAGCTATTGCTAGCTTGCAAGAATTTTTGAATCTTGAAACAAAAATTTGTCTTTGTCGGGAATTGACCAAGAAATTTGAAACTATTTATCGTGGAACTGTTGGTGGATTAGCTGATATGCAGGTGAAAGACAAAGGAGAATTTGTGGTTATAATTAGTAAATAATATATTTTAAAAAATATGAAAAATAAATATTACATTTCTACAGCAATTCCTTACGTCAATGGTAAGCCACATATTGGTCATGCTTTGGAATATGTCCAGACAGATGCTATAGCTCGTTATCAGAGATTTGTAGGTAAAGATGTCTTTTTTTTATCAGGAACTGATGAAAATTCTCTCAAAAATGTGCAAGCTGCTGAAAAAGTAGGTGTTAGTGTTCAAGATTTTGTTGATGAGTATTACAAAGCTTTTTATGATTTCAAAGACATTTTGAATATTTCTTTTGATGACTTTATTCGTACTACAGAAAAAAGACATTTTGTTGGTGCGCAAAAGTTGTGGACTAATTTTAAGTCAGAAGATTTGGAAAAGAGAAAATACAAAGGGTTGTATTGTGTTGGTTGTGAAGCTTTTTATAAAGAAGAAGAATTGGAAGATGGAAAATGTCCAGAACATAAGACTAAGCCAGAGGTAATAGAAGAAGAAAATTGGTTTTTCAAACTTTCAAATTATCAAGAAAAATTAAAAGAATTAGTGAAAAAGAATATTATAAAAATCACTCCAGAATTTCGTAAGAATGAATGGTTAGCTTTTATAGACAGAGGTTTGGAAGATTTTAGTATTTCTAGAAGTTTTGAGCGTGCTCATAGTTGGGGAGTAACAGTTCCAGGAGATGAAAGTCAAATCATGTATGTTTGGGTGGATGCTTTGTCAAATTATATTACAGGACTAAATTTTGGTAGTACTGATGAAAGTTTGTTTAATAAATATTGGGAACAAAAAGATCAAAAGGATAGAGAAGTGGTGCATGTGATTGGTAAAGGTATTGGAAAATTTCATGTTTTGTATTGGCCAGCCATGCTACTTTCTGCTGGATTAAGTTTGCCAACGACAGAATTTGTTCATGGTTATTTGACTACTGAGGGTGAAAAGATGAGTAAATCAATTGGTAATGTAGTAGATCCAAAAGATGTTGTAGAGAAATATGGTACTGATGCTCTACGTTATTATTTACTTGGGGCCGTATCATCTACCAAAGACGGTGATTTTTCTGTTGCACGTTTTGAAGATTTTTATACTGCACATCTAGTAAATGGTATTGGGAATCTGACATCAAGAATTTTGACTATGATAGAAAAGTACAATGAAAATAAAATTCCTACAAAAACTGAAGATATTTTTGAAACAGCTAAGTTTTGGCAAGAATATGAAAGTGCTTTTGTAAAGTTTGATTTTGAAGAAGTGGTAAAAAATGTAAATAGTTTAGTTTCCAAAATTGATTTGAAAATTTCCGAAGAAAAACCTTGGGAAAAAGTGAAAACTGGTGAAGATATTTCTATTTTACTTTATCAGTTAGTTGAAGGACTAAGACATTTGGCTTTGTCTCTTGTGTCAATTATTCCAGAAACAGCGAAAAAAATCTTAGTTCAATTAAATTTGGAAGTAGGTGTGAATTTTAAAGAAGAAAAAAAATGGGGTGGATTACAAGAGGGAAATGAAATCAAAAAAGCTGAAATATTATTTGCAAGATTAGAAAAGAAATAAATATGAAATTAATTTTTCCTTCTAAAAAAGTTCAGCTTAAATTAGTTTTATTTGGTGCATTTTTTGGATTATTGATTGAAATTTTATTTAAACTTTCAGACAGTAGGACCATGGCAGGTTTTTTTCATAAAATTGCCTGGAGCGTATTTTCTTCGCTGTGGAAGTTTGAATCATGGTGGATGCCGGTATTGTTTTATTGTTTTGTATTCTGGCTTTTTGGAAGTATACTTTTGATGATATACAAATATTTTAAAGCTAAAAAAATATGAAACTAGATTTTCCTCCGAAAAAAGTTCAATTTTGGCTTTTATTTGCTGGTTTTTCGTTTTCAATACTATTATTAATTACAGGTTTTTGGTGTAATAGTGTAACAAGAGAGTGTAACGAAACATTTTTATTTTTATTTTTTGGACCAGTTAGATTAGTTAGATTTTTTAATCTTAATACCATACCCATCCAGATTAATGCACAGTTATGTATGGCAATCTTTTTATGTACTTTTTATTCATTTTTATTTTGGTTTTTGGGTAGTATACTTTGGATGTTGTTTACAGCGATAAAAAAGAAAAAGCATACTGATTGATCTGGTATTTTTACCATCAACATTACTCGAAAGCCTCTAGTAAGAGGTCTTTTTTATTAAAAAAGATTGATAAATTGACATAATTGTAATTTTATTATATCTTTATTTTCGGAGTAGGGCGGCAGACAGGAAGAGCCATAAAAGCGAAGTGTGCGCATCCTCTTCTTTGGTGTGAAGATCTACGGTTCGAAGGTAACTTTACCCGTGAAGTCGCTTCTGATTTGTTTGATGTTCCACCAACTTGTGTGTGTCCGTCCTACTCCACACTCAAGTAAAAAATGATTTCAAAACTACGAAGTCTTTTTTTGTTATGTAAGGGGTATTGACAAAATAGCTAAAATAAGCTACTTTGAAAGTGGGTGGACAGACATGAAAAAACTACAGTTAGCTCGTTTTGCGTACGCGGGTTGCAAAATTGGTAGCTTTTGTAGCTCTGAGATGACTTGTCTTGTTTGACTGTAAGATGGCCTTAAGTAGAGGTTTCCAGTCAACAAAAGATGTTTTGTCTTGGAGCGTGTCTGTTCACCCACTCGTTCCTAAATATTTGCCTTAAAAAGGCTTTTTTTATTTACTTTTATACACTTTTATAGTAAAATAAGAATATAATTTTTTATTCATAATTTATGAATTTGACTGACATTATTTTTCTTATAATTATTGGTAGTTTTGGTATTTATGGTTTTTGGACAGGATTTGTTAGAGCTTTTGGTTCTCTTGTTGGTAGTTTTTTAGGTGTTTATTTAGCTGGAAGATATTATCAAGATTTAGCCAATTGGCTCACATCTTTTACTGGCTGGCAACTCAACACTAGTAAGGTACTTATGTTTATTATAGCCTTTTTTATTATCACTAGTGCTATTGGTGTTTTGTTTTGGTTTATAGATAAAATTTTTAAAATAGTTTCTATTATTCCTTTTGTAAAAACATTTAATCGTTTGTTTGGTTTAGGGCTTGGTTTTTTAGAAGGTGTTTTGAGTGTTGGTCTTTTTGTCTATTTTGTAGAGAGAATACCACTTTCTGAAAAGATAATGACAGGTTTGGCACACTCAATAATTGCACCAGCTTTGAGTAACATTGCTTCTATTTTTTTACCTCTATTACCTCAAGCTTTACAACTTTTGCATTCAACTGTTGATTATGTAGAAAACGTTATCAAATAATTTATGATTCTAGATTCTCATTGTCATATACAATTCAAAGGTTTTGATGAAGAGCTTGAGAATGTTTTGAAAATTTGTGCTGAAAAAAAAATTTGGTTGCATGCTATAGGTACTCAAAAAGATACTAGTAAAAAAGCCGTAGAATTGGCAGAAAGTCATGACAATATTTTTGCGTCTATTGGTATTCATCCAGTACATTTGTTTCCAACACATGTTGATGAAGAAGAATCATCTTTTGTTTCTCGTGAAGAAAATTTTGATGAAGAATATTTTGCTGATTTACTCAAGTCGAATAAAGTGATTGCAATAGGGGAATGTGGTTTGGATTTGTATCATGTACCAAAAGATAAAGAGGTTAGTGAAGTTTTGAAAAAACAAAAAGAAGTATTTTTGGCTCAGTATAATTTTGCTCAAAAATATAAATTACCACTTGTTATCCATGTTCGTGATGCTCACAAAGAAATGATAGAGGTTTTGGAAAAATTATCAAAGCCAATTTGTGGTGTAGTACATTGTTTTAGTGGTGATTGGTCTGTGGCTAGTAAATATCTAGAGTTTGGGTTGAATCTGGGATTTACTGGTATTATTACTTTTCCAATCAAAAAAACTGAACCAAAAATTCAGAAAGATCTATGGGAAGTAGTAGAAAAAGTACCTTTGGATAGATTTATAGTAGAAACTGACGCTCCTTATCTAGCTCCACAAAAATATCGTGGTCAGAGGTGTGAACCTTGGATGGTAGAGGAAGTTGTGGATAAAATTGCTGAATTGAAGAATTTAGGTGTTGAAGAAATAAAAGAAATTGCTTGGAAAAATAGTTTGAGAGTGTTTGATAAGATAAAAGTAAAGTAATTAGTAA
>JBAYUH010000005.1:0-51234 GCA_041675185.1 Candidatus Magasanikiibacteriota bacterium
AACTTCTTCTTATTCCCATTTTTCTTATTCAAATTCCTTCTCCCTTCATTTATGAAGGGAAAGAACAATGTCTGGAAGAACATAAAGACAATAATAAAAGAAAAAGAATTTAAACCACTAAGAATAGCAATACTCTCCCAATTTGTATTTACACTAATACTAACTCAACTAGGTATATTAGTATATCAATACTACACCAATCCTTCTAGAACAGCTACCATGTTTCTCACTCAAACCAACTGGGGGTGGGGAGCTTCAACGACGCTCTCCGCTATTCATCCTACTGACCTAACAAGTTGGAATTACTTCTACTCTACTAGTACTCCACTGGTAAATACCAGCGTAGCTGGTCAAGTAAGTTTAACACTCAACGAAGGTACGGCTACACAAACTTCAGACACTGACTTCAACACCTGGACCAAAGATTCCTCTCTTGTAACCAGCAGTACCGGATCATCCGGTCGTATTGTATTACTCAAACCCAATGGAGCTACGTGTACGCAAGCTTCGGAGTGTAGTGGAGGAGGGTGTAATGGAAGTAATCAATGTTATACACCTCCCTGTGGAAGTTTAACCACTGTTGATTATTCAGGTATAACCTACCCACTCGTTAACATCGGAACACAATGTTGGTTTGCAAAAAATCTTAATGTTGGAACCAAACTTGCGTCAGTATCAACAATGCCTTCCAACAACTCTCTTATTGAGAAATGGTGTTATGATAATAGTGATGCCTTCTGTACCAGCTACGGTGGTCTGTATACATGGGCAGAAGCAAATCAAATGTCAACAGGCTGTAATAGTAGTAATACCGGCGCATGTGTTAACGTGGTAAATCAACAAGGCATCTGTCCTTCGGGTTGGCACATACCGACTAACAGTGAATTTTATACACTTGAATTATATCTTGGTATGTGTGCAGGATCTGGCTCCGGTTGTGTATATTCAGCAAATCAATGGCGTGGTACTACTCCGGGTGTGGGAACAAAACTCAAATCCGGTGGATCAAGCGGATTTAATGCGCTTCTTACTGGTGCTAAATTGTATTCTTCTTTTGCTTGGATTAATGGGGGAGATACGTACCTTTGGTTTGCTGATACCGGAGGTGCTACTGATACATGGGATCGACAAATTAATGCAGGTCAAACAGGAACATACTCAGCTTGGGTTCCTAAAACAAATGGGCTTTTGGTTCGTTGTTTGAAGAATTAATTTATTTATTTTAATATTTGATTATTTAATAAAAAACAGCGATATTGCAATCGCTGTTTTTTATAAATTTGTGGGCGTGCTTGGAATCGAACCGAGGACCTCAACATTATCAGTGTTGCGCTCTAACCAGCTGAGCTACACGCCCTTATTCAAGGCTTGGCTATTATAAACGATTTTATTATTTTTTTCAAGTATTTTATCCAGAGCCTATTTTTATAGGTATGTATACTTTGTGAATCCGCCCAGATTCGAACTGGGGACCTCCACAATGTCAATGTGGCGCTCTAACCAACTGAGCTACGGACTCATCATTTATTTTTGATCTCTATTCCAACATCAGTCTGGATCAATGTGGCGCTCTAACCTCAGCCAGAGGCTAAAGCTATAGGGTCGCAAATTTTATGTGAAATACTATATAATATTTTGGATGGAAAGTCAATTTTTTGCAAGTACAAGTCAAAACTTGCATTTTCACTAATTTTCGTGTATAATCTTTGTAAAAGAAATTAACTATTTATCAAAATTTTTATGCTAGAAAAACCAAATAAAAATAATAATCTAGAAGAGCAAAATCATGAAAATACCAATGATGAAGTCTATGAAAAAGGTTTTCTTGGCAAGTTTGCTTTGTTTTTTTTGGAGCTTATCAAAATAGCTTTTTTGGCTGGTATAACTATTTTTGTTATTCGTGCTTTTATTTTCAAGCCTTTTTATGTCAAAGGCAAATCTATGGAGCCAACTTTTTATGAACAAGATTATCTGATAATCGATGAAATATCTTATAGATTTCATGAACCTAAGAGAGGGGAGATGGTAGTACTTCATTCTCCTATAAGTACAGATTTTTATTTGAAAAGGATTATTGGTTTGCCAGGCGAAAGAGTAAAAATAGAAAATGGCAAAGTAGTTGTCTATAATGATGACAATCCAAAAGGTATGATATTGAATGAAACTTATTTGAATGAGGTTAGTACTGCTGGTTCAGTAAGCTTTACTTTAGGTGATGATAAATATTTTGTTTTGGGGGACAATAGAAATGCTAGTTTTGATTCACGTAGTTTTGGTGCTATATCTCGTGATTCTATAGTTGGCAAAGTTTGGTTGCGTAGTTGGCCAGTTAGTAGAATTTCATCTTTTGATTTACCACAATATATTTATTAATTATTATAGTTGGATTATTTATAAATTATTGCATTAATAAAGATTCATATCAATTACAACATATACAACATCTATAACATTTATAACATTTACATCATCTAAAATATCTATAACTAAAAAATATGTCAAAAAAAATAATTCCAAAGGCTACTAAGAAAATAGTCAACGCTCCAAAAAAAGTAATTACCAAAAAAATAGATCCTATAAAAAAAGTTGTTACCAAAGTTGTTGTTGAAAATAAAAAAGAAAAAAAAGTTACATACAATACTTTGCGTGGTATGCGTGATATTTTGCCAAAAGATGGTGATACTTGGCAAAAAGTATATGAAGTCGCCAGAAATGTTTCTACTAGTTATGGTTTTTCTTATGTAGAAACACCAATTTTGGAACAGGCCAGTTTGTTTATTCGTTCTATTGGAAAAGGTACTGATGTTGTAGACAAAGAAATGTATGTTTTTGAAGATAAAGATAATACTAGAGTTTGTTTACGTCCAGAAATGACAGCATCTTTGGTACGTTCTTATATTGAAAATGGTATGTATACTTTGCCACAGCCAGTGAAAATGTGGTATCACGGTCAAGTATTTCGTCATGATAGACCTCAGTCTGGACGTTTTCGTCAATTTTATCAATTTGGTTGTGAAATAATTGGTGATAATAATCCAGTAGTAGATGCTGAGTTGATTTCAGTTGCTTATAATACTCTAAAAGATTTAGGTATTGAGACTGTTGTTCATATCAATAGTATCGGTACTTTGCAAGATAGAGAAAATTATATAGTAGAATTAGTTGGTTATTTGCGTAGTAAAAGAAGTTATTTGAGTGAAGAATCAAAAAAACGTATCAACAAAAATCCTTTACGTATTTTGGATTCCAAAGATGAACAAGATCTAGCTGTTATAGAAGAAGCACCACAAATTATTGATTGGTTGAGTGTGGAGTCTAAAAAATTCTTTACTACAGTTTTGGAATATCTTGATGAAACTGAAATTCCTTATGTGCTTACTCCGACACTAGTTCGTGGCTTGGATTATTATAGTAATACTGTTTTTGAATTTTTTTGTGATGACGAAGAAATGGCTCATATTGCTCTTGGTGGAGGTGGACGTTATAATGGTCTTGTCGAACAGCTAGGTGGTCAACCAACTCCAGCGGCTGGCTTTGCTCTTGGTCTAGACAGAATGGTAATGATTCTAAAACAAAGACAAGAAAAAGCCTATAGAGAGGCAATGCTCAATCCAGTAGTTAAGACTCATAAGAAAAACAAAATATTTTTTGCTCAACTTGGTGAACAGGCCAATAAAAAAGCTTTGTTTGTTTTAGAATTATTGCGTCGCGAAGGTCTATTTGTTTACCACAATTTTTCCAAATTATCTCTAAAAGCTCAAATGGAAATTGCTGATAAAATTGGGTCTACACATACTTTGATTTTGGGTCAAAAAGAAGTACAAGATGGTAGTATTTTGGTACGTAATATGGACTCTGGTATTCAAGAAGTCGTGGATCAAAAGAAAATAGCTAATTTCGTGCGTAAGTTGTTACAAAATTAGATAATGCTCAATACTTTTCCACAGGCTATATTTATTTGACTAAAGCCAAAAAATAGTGTATTATAAAAACAAGTTTAATTTAACTAAATTCACTGGGAGGTGAATAAAAATATGTCAGAACTAAAACGTAAAAAGAACGAGTCTTTTGAATCTTTCATTCGTCGAGTGAAACAACAATGGCAACGTTCTGGTACAATTTTGCAAGCTCGTAAAATTCAATATTTTATACCAAAACAAAGTAAGAATGTAAAACACAAACTTACTGTGTCTAAGGTCAAAAAATTTGCTAAGATTGACCTATTGCGTAAAGCAGGAAAACTTCCTCCTGAGGAAGATTTCAAAAATAAAAAAAGAAATTAGATATCTCTATGTCATTAATTGATACAATTAAACAAAATCAATTAGAAGCACGTAAGAATCAAAATAAAGAAAGACTATCTGTAATGCAGGTGGTTCTTTCTGCTTTAAAAAACGAAAGCATAGCAAAGCAGAAAGAATTATCTGATGATGAAGTAATAGTAGTTTTGCAAAAACAAGTCAAACAATTGAATGATGCTATGAAAGATTTCGTAGCTGGCAAAAGACAGGATTTGGTAGATCAAACTACCAAAGAAATTTCTGTAATTTCTGAATTTTTACCAGCTCAAATGTCGCAAGAAGACGTAGAAAAAGAAGTCCAACAAATTATTGCTGAATTTGGTGAAGTTAGTCCAAGTGATTTTGGCAAAGTGATGGGTTTGGCAATGTCCAAACTAAAAGGCAAAGCTGATGGAAATGTTGTCAGTGAATCTGTCAAAAAAAATTTAACAAAATAAAAATAAACATCAAAATCTATTTCTGTCCTTTTTTAGGGCAGGTGAGTAATATTGTTTCTGTATTTTTTTATAAACATTATTATTCTCTATTAGTTATTTGTCGTAACTAATAGTTTATTCATTTTCGTTTCTAAGGATTTCCCATGCTACCTTGGACTCGTAAAATTCATTTTTCAAAAATAACCTTGATAGTATTTTCTATTGTGGTGGTTTTTTTATTTTTTGGTTTTACTCCGCATAGTGTTTTGGCACAAAGTACGACTGATACTTTGGGAGTGAGTACTGTTGGTAAAGATATTGCTTTGTCAGGTTCTGATATTAGAGTGGTAGCTGTCAAAATCATCAATGCTATTTTAGGTTTGCTAGGCATTATTGTTTTAGGTTTGATTCTTTATGCTGGATTTATTATCATGACTTCTGGTGGGGATGAAACCAAAGTGGCTAATGGCAAAAAAATAATGATCAACGCTGTGATTGGTTTGGCTATTATTTTGTCTGCCTTTGTAATTGTCAAATTTATTTCAAACAAATTATTAGGTGCTACAGGTTTCAAGACAGGCGATGAAAATACTGGAAATTCTCCAATATTACAGACTTTTAGTGGCTCTGGTTCTTTGGGTACTCTTATCAAAGATCATTATCCTCTTCGAGATCAAAAAGACGTAGCTCGTAATACTTCTATAGTCGTGACTTTTGCTGTTCCTATTGATCCGGCTAGTATTGCCATCAATTCCAATAATTCTTGTTGGAATGCAGATGCTACAGCACCGACAACTACTTGTGATTTTACCAAAGGTGATAAACCATATTATGGTGATTGTATTTTTGATAGTAATAACAAAATGCTTTGCGATACTTTGAATACTTCTACCATAAAAATTACTACTGTTGCTAATAGCACTAGTACCAATTCAGGTCTATCAGCCAGTGCTTTCTTTAGTTATGAAAATGGCAGTGTCTATACAATAGTTTTGAGACCTTCAGTTTATTTGGGTAGCTCTACTACGACTGTTGATTATTTAGTTAATCTTTTGGAAGGTGTCAAAAAAGAAAATAGCACTCAAAGTATTTTTATTGGAAGAAGCTCAAAATTTTATAAATGGAATTTCCAAACTGGTACTACTCTTGATCTCAATCCTCCTTTTGTGACTAGTATTTCTCCTGACCAAAATCAGACAGATACCAAAGATACTATAATAAAAATTAATTTTAATGAGGCAATAGATCCGACTACTGTGCAAGGAATTTTGGATAGTACAGGTAGCTTCAAAAATATTTTGGTAAATAATGTCTCAACTACTCCAACTACAGTAGTCACTGGCACTTGGAAAATTAGTAATGGCTACAAAACTGTGGAATTCATTCCTAGTGAAGCTTGTGGACAAAATAGTTGTGGTCAAACAAAATATTGTTTACCTGTAGTTTGTTCAGTCAATGATACTTATTGTACAAATGGTTTTTCAGCTTTGATTCGTACAGCTACTTCGACTGGTAATCCAGATGCTCCTTTTGAAGCTGTACCTTTTTCTGGTGTTTATGATTTGGCTTTCAATGGTTTGGACAATTTGTCAGACAATCCTGTTACTGGTTTTTATTCTTTACACAGACCATCTGAAATTGGAGATCCAAAGATTATTGATGCTGGTGAAAAAACTCCAGACAATAAATTTTGGGATTTCAATATTCAAAACAAAATGGACAAAAAAGCACCTTATATTACTAAAATATTGCCAGATGTAGATGCAGAAAAAGTTGCTAGTGGTGAAGATTTGAGTATAACTTTTAGTAAAGATCTTTTGTATCACAGTATGAACGAGATTAGTTTGATTGAGTATCCTGCACATGTTTGTGCTGATGTAGCTCTTAATACTAGTACAAAAGCTTGTACAGTTGGTACTTTGGATGATATTTGGTATAGGATTTCTGCTAAAATTGTTACTTCAACAACTCATAATCAAACTGAAATTTCAGTACAACATCGTCAATTTGGACCAAATGGTTTGGATTTGTATTATTTCCCGATGATTCCTCATACTTTGCAAGATTCTCACCAAAATTGTTTTTATCCTGGTTACGGACCAAATTTAAAAGGTCTTGAATGTATTATTAATTACAATAATGATGGAGATATTATTGGTAAATCAAATTGTGCTCCAGTTACTGATACAGAAAGCGATCAAGATACAGCTTGTGTTTATGGGAATGGTCAGACAGTTACCTCTACTATAAATGATTGTAAAATAATTTTGGAAAAAAATAGTAGAAGTACTTATAAATCAAATTAGTTTATGAATTTTTTCAAAAATAAAAATTCAAAATTTTTCTTAGCTGGTTTATTACTTGCTATAGTTTTTGTTGGTATTGCAACTGTACCAGCCTTGGCTCAAAACACCACAGATACTCTTGGTGTAAATACTGTTGGCAAAGATATTGCTTTGGGTGGTGCTGATTTGCGAGTAACTGTTGTTAAAATTATAAATACAGTTCTGGGATTATTAGGTATTATTGCTGTTGGTATTGTATTGTATGGTGGTTTTGTTTATATGACGGCTGGTGGTGAGGATGATAAGATAAGTACTGCCAAAAAAATTATTATCAATGGTGTGATAGGTTTGGCAATTATTTTATCAGCTTTTGCTATTACCAAATTTGTGTTGAACAAATTGTCTGAGGCTACGGGTCTGAAGTATTCTGAGGTTGACACATCTTTGGATGGTGATTGTAGTGATCCAAATAGTGATTATTTTATAGCCAATGCTAGTTTTTGTAATCCATTTCAAGTGTGTCAAGCAAAACATTTTTTTGTACAAAGTATTACTCCAAATACCAAAGGTGATGATGTTGTGGGTATGAACAATGTAATAGTTCGTGCAGTATTTAGTCAACCAGTAGGTAGTAATGTTTCCGATGCTATAAAAATAGAAAAAGACAATATAGATGTTACCAATGATTTTGCTTTGAGCTTTGTAGAAAATAATTATGTGATAGAAGCTATGCCAAAGAGTCATAGTGGTTGTGATGAGGTAATGGGTGAACATTGTGTGTCAAAAGGTAATTATAAAATAAGTGTTTTGGAAGTGAAAGACCAAAATGGTAATGACTTGGAAGTTGTTACCGATTGTGGTACTTATCCAAAAGATGCTAGTTTTGTTGTTGGCGATGAAAAAAATGTAATAGATACAAAATCACCAACTTTGTCTGGATTTACTTTGAACAATCAAACTTATGAAGATGAAAATGGTAATATCCATTTAGTGGCTGGTAACTTATATCCTGTTACTGTCAGTACAAATGATCGTGTAAGTCCGATTGTTTTTGGTGGAAATTCTTTTGTGGTTTTAAATATTTATAAAGAAGGATCTATTTCAAATATTTTGAAAACTTATGTGAATGCACCTCCAATTTCTCTTGGCTCTAGTGCATCTTTTAGTTTCAATTATAGTTATCGAGTACCAACAAATTTGGAACCAAATACTACATATGTGTTGGAAGTCGTAGGACATGATATTGATAGTAATGTTACTCGTAATATAATCAAATTTAGTGTAGTGCCGGCTAGTTGTAGTAATGAGATTCAAGATGACAATGAAACAGGTGTTGATACTGGTGGAGTTTGTGGAGGGGGATTGGGAGATCCTTGTACTCAACAAAGTGATTGTTCTACATCTTACAAATGTCTTGATACCAAAGATAATTTGTGCGCTAGTACTAATGATTGTATTTGTAAAAAATGGCCATATATAGAAAGTGTAGAAAAAAATAATGGCGCTCCTGGCAACTGGATTACAATTTCTGGTAGGAATTTTGGTAATACTCCTGGTAAAGTTGCATTCAATTATTTCAATGGTGACGGGACTTTCATTTCTTCTAGTACTGTAAGTCTAGCAGAGTGTCGTGGTTCAAATGTCTGGAATAACAATTGGATAATTGTAGAAGTACCAGCCAAACCAGTAGGTATATTAGCTAATAATGATCCAGTAATTTCAGTCAGAAATTTAGAATTGCTTTCTGCAAGTTCCAATCCTACTTCCACTACAAAATTTGTAGATTTTACCAATGATGACTTTGGTACTAATAGTTCTACTTTGGCAGGATTTACTTACAATGATATCAAGAGACCAGGTCTTTGTTCGGTAGAAACTACTGATAGCTCAAAAGCTACTTCAGCTGTTCCTGATACATCTGTGGTTGCCAAAGGTAAAGCTTTTGGTAATTTTTCTGCCCAAAGTAAATTTGTTTTTGGTCGAGTAGAAGCTAGTGTACGTAATAGCAATTGGTCTGATACAGCTGTTACTTCTACTGTTCCTTTTGCTAATTTTGGAAAAAATTCTGTTTACATTGAATCCAATAATGAACAAAGTAACCCTGTTTGGTTTACTATTCTAAAAAATGATTCCAATGTTTTGCCTATTATTACTAGTATCAGTCCAGCGACTACCACTATTGGTAGTTATGTGACAATTACTGGAAAAAATTTCGGTTGGGAACCTGGAGAAGTTACTATTGGAAATCATGTCACAGCTAGTTTACCAGATTTTTGTGGTACTGGTTGGAAAGATACTCAGATTATTGTCAAAGTCGCCAACTCTACACCAATAGCTACTAATCAAGTAGTAGTCAGACGTACTGATGTCAACAAATCTAGTACAGCTGATAATTTTATAAATATTGTTTCTGGTTCTCCAATGCCAAGTATTTGTAAAATAGAACCAGCTATAGGTCCAGCACCTTTGATAGATAGTGATTATTTGATTTTGAAAGGTGAAAATTTTATTTCTTTTTCTCCTAAGTTTTATTTTTGGACTAAAGATTCTTTGGAAAATAATTATACAAATTGGCTGACAACTAATAATTTTGATAATGTACAAATACCGAGTGGTGAAGAAGCAAAAGTAACTATTCCTGTAGATAATTTGACTGGTTTGTCTATGTTTTCTGGTCCTATAGTAATCAAAGCAAATAACCAATATAGTAATGGTATTAATTATGAAGTAGAGGATTGTCGTCTGGCTGGACAGACAAAACCTGATGGTTTTCAATGTTGTCAGATTGGTCCAGAAGCTGGTGTGTTGAAAAGAAGTTCTATGGCTTGTGAAGGAGTTCCTCGTGATGCAGGTTATGCTTGGAGATTTACAACTGGTCGGATTCCAGAAACATTTGAAGTTTTGGAACAGTGCAAACCTTTTGATGTAAGTGTAGTTCCTTCGCCAACACCATGGGATGCTAGAGACACTGGAAAAATAGCTTGTGTGAATGCTCAAATTCAAGCTACATTTAGTTTACCTATCAATCCTACTGAAGATACTAGTTATAATTATAAAAATAATATTCATGTTTTTACTTGTGGTACAGGTGCATCTTCTACTGATTGTACTGGTGATGTTACAAGTAATTTTGGTATAAGTATAAGTGGTAATGATACTTTGGTTTTTAAGCCAAATAATACTTCTGGTAATTTACAGCCTAATACTTGGTACAAAGTTGCTTTGTCTGGAAATTTAGAATCTAGAAAAAATGTTTTAGGTTTACAAGATTACAAAATTGAAAAATTGACAGCAACAAAAACTTGTACAATAGGTAGTAATAGTTATGCTTATTGTTTTTCTTTCAAGACTGGCAATGCTAATGATCTTTGTAAGTTGGTAGATGCTGGAATCAATCCACCAAGTGCTACTACAATTATTTTAGGTATTGTACAAGATATTAGTTGGCCACTTACTACTGATTTGTCACGTATTCTTACAGAAAATCAAAATATACATCCTCAATATTTCGATGTGTACGGTATTTCCAATCAACAATGTATTGCCATGAATGTGGATAAAGAAGATTGGCAATGGGGACCTGTACAACATACTAATACACTTACTGCTACTGCTAAGAAAAATTCAAATCCTAAATATCAAGATTTGAATTCTCGTGGTGTAGCTACAGCTTGGCAAAACAATCCTGCAGGAAGTGATATTTTTGCGAAGTTATTAAATTTAAATGGCAAAGTAGTTTCCACGACTTATGATTTGTTGAGTGAATTTGGTGTTAACCCAAATTATCAGATAACTTCTTCTTCAGAAAGCTTAAGTAAGGATGATCCTACTAATAAATATTCTTTATTTGGTGATTTCAAATTGTATACTGAAGTTTCTCTAGATGATTTGAGTTTAAGTGACTATTCACCAACAGACGAATCGTTATTAGTATATGAAAGACGCAGATATGTTCTAAAAAAAGAAAATGAATATTTTTTGAATTTTTCTGAAATTGTAACACAATTTCTAGGTAGATTGAGGATTTTAGAATTTCATTATGGTGATGATATAAATTTTGGTGTTGCTGTTCCAATTTCTCAAACAAATTTCAATATTGAAATATCTAGGGTTGATTCACAAGTAAAATTAAAAATTAATGGTGTTGTTAAAGCTACTCAATCTAGTTCTGCTCAAATCAAAAGTGATGGAAGATTATTTTTGGGAAATTTTGGAAATAGTGAAATAAATAATTTCAATCTTTTGTCAGGTAGAATAAATAAATTAGAATTAACCAATATAGATTCAAACTATCAACAAATCACAGCTACTAGTACTATAAAAATAGACTTAGAAAATCCAGCAGTAATAAACAAATGGCCATCTTGTACTGAAGCTTGTGTCAATGCTGAAATTGGAGCACAATTCAATCAGATCATGGTGACTAGTACTTACTATAGCGATGGTGATGGACAAATTCATTTGTATAGATGTAGTAATGAGAAGTGTCTGCCAACATTTGTAGAAGATGTATCATTTGATGTTTCTATTCTTAGTGATGAACAGACTTTTAGAATTTATAGCCAAAATAATCTAGCTACTAGTACTTGGTATTTGGTAGAAATACCAAACAATTCTATCTATGCTATAGGTGGATTGTCCAACGCTTCACAAATAACACAAGGTAAACCAGTTTCAGTAACTCAATGGAAGTTCAAAACAAAAGCATCAGACGAACCTTGTTTGGTTGCTAATGCTGATGTCGTACCGGATCCATTTTTTGCTTATTATGTGGGACAAAAAACTCCATACAAAGTATTGGCTAGAAGTGCTATAGATAGCTGTAATCCAAATGGTCAAGCTCTAAACTCTTGGGATTATGGTTGGGATTGGTCAGTACAAGATGCTAATATTGCTAATGTAACTCACTTCAGTATTTCAGGTAAATCAAATAATTTTTGTACTCAGAGTTGCATACCAGCTGGTAGTGATATAGCTAGAAGTATTACAGCACCTTCTTCTTATGCACTTTGTGGAAATGGTGGTATGCCTGATTTGGGTGAAGATTGTGATATAAATATTTCTGGTGAACAAGCTGGTGTGAGTTGTACTTATGATTGTTTACGCCCTGGAAATAAGCATGCTACAAGTAGTATTGTTTATTCAAACAATGTTTTGCAAAATAATCGTGAATGTGGTGATGGTTTTGTTAGCCCTCAAGATGGTGAACAATGTGATCCAAATGATCCTAATTTGAAAAAAACTATAAATGGTGTTGTTGTAGATTATAGTAAATATTGTTCTAGTATTTGTCTATGGACAGGATCAAATTCAGAACAAACAGGGGATCTTGCCAAACCAATTTGTGGTAGTGGTGATGTTACTCCAGGTGAAGCTTGTGATGGAGGAAATGGTTGTTCCAATTTTTGTCTAAATATTGGTACCAAATTATCACAAGAGTGGTGTGATGGAATTTTGGACAAAGACTCTGTTAGAGAAATATGTCAAAATGCTGTTAGTGTTTGTGGTAATAATGTTATAGAATCTGGTGAAGAATGCGAAGTTGGTTTATCTGGTGCTACAGTCAATACTTGTAGTAGTAGTTGTTTGTTACAAAATGTTTGTGATCCTAGTTTAAATTTAAAACAATGTAATAAGGGTACAGAAGGTTGTAATGATGATTGTACTTTGGCAGGTTCATCTCTTTTGTATAGTAGTCCATCTATTTGTGGTGATGGTGTTACTGGTGTAGGTGAATATTCTAGCAGTCAGTCAAGTTGTGAAATGTCTGTAGCAATAGGATCAAATCCTCTTGGTGGTAGTCCAGTTCAAATGGTGACTTCACAGGGTAATCCTCCTCCAAAATCAGGTGAAACAATGGAAATTGTAGAAAAACTTACTACAAAAATATTTGCTAAACCTGTTAATTATTATAAAAATAATGCTGTTACTCCAATATCTGCCAATAGTGTACAAGGTGAAGGTGAGTACAATCTGATGTGTGGTTATACAGAATACTCAGAAATAAAAGATTCTTCCTACAACAATTGTCCGAATAATGCAACTAATTCATTGGGTGTATCTAGTAACTCTTGTTGTTACCTAAGATCTACCAGGTCTGAACAATATCCAGCTGTCAATGCTGATGCTGTTTGTCGCAATACTTATTTGGAAGTAGGTTTTGCTACTCAAATGGACAAATTGTCTTTTACAGATAATGTTTCAATAATTGAAGGTTATGAACAGTCAGGTTATAAATGTGAAGATCATGGACAGACTACTGTGACAGACGAAATAAATAAATATTTGTCTATAAATACTGAATCAAGTCCTGTTGGATTTTGGCAAAATATTTGGTCACATGTCAAATCTTTTTTTGCAGATTTGTTTGCCGGTAGAGTATTTGCTGCCAATCCAGAACCAAACAATAGTTTATCTGGTAGAAATATTGTTTGGTGCGCTACAAACAAAACTCTTCAACCAATTATAAACTATGTTTATGACAATCAGGGCAAAATCACTAATACTACAGCATCATTTTCACTTCCTGATTTGTTAGATCCAAATGTTTATGTACTCGTACTTATGAAAGGTGGTACAAAAGGTATAAAAGATATAAACGGTGTAAGTATTAGAAATCATTATTCAAAATCTACTACATCTAGCTTTTACGAAAATGATGACTCTTGGTTATTCAAGACAGGTAGTGAAGTGTGTAAAATAGGAGAGATTACAGTAACTCCTGAGAGCTATTTGTTTAGTTCAAAAAATATTGTCAAAGATTTTAGTATAAAAATTGTTAGTAACAGTGGTGGTCAATTGATATCTCCAATACCAAATGTTTATGATTGGTCATATTCTTGGCAACCAGCTCAAAATGATATTTTCAATATTCCAAATACTAATTCCAGTACTATCAATATTACTCCAAAAGGTGTTGAGGGTAGTGTAGATGCTTTGGCTCATGTAGAAGTTACTGCAGATATAGATACTGAAAATTCACAACAAGGACAAGGTTTTTCAAAACTTTTCAAATTACAAGCTCTATTTTGTAGCAATCCTTGGCCAGCAACAACTACCAATGTGTCTGGCAATGTGGATCATGGTGCTTCTTTTGGTATGGGCTTTGCAGATACCAAATTCAATTTTTCTTTCCTTTATTGCGCTGACAACAATAATCCTTTGACAAAAATTGATGACTTACCTTTGTTTGATAATGTAATTTTGTCAAATAATTCTGATGAATATGGTATTGGCGATCTTGCTTTGCGAAGTTATTTCTTATTCTCTTCAAGTACTGAAGATGCTATCGGTGTACAAGTTTTCGAAAATGTCCCAAATGATGATGGTACTCCTCGCAGTCTTGAAGATTGGTATATAGGCAAGTTCAAGAATTTGGGTAGTATGAAACCTGCTAGTGTAGCTGGTTACAATGCTTTGACTGATGGTACAAACTATTACGTTAGTGTCTTTGACGTTGATAGAAGTTTAGATGATACTACTGGTGTGATTTATAATTATATAATATTGTTTAGTTCAAATGAAAACGCTTCTCAAGATACTACCAAAGTATTTGGGCAAATTATCAACAATTTGCAATTCAATACAGGCATGACAGAACATAATAAGTGTCTTTCTAGTAATTATACTGATCCTATCATAATTCGTTCCAATGTTAATCATGATATTTCTGATCAAAATTGTAACAATGATTTTGATTGTCGTGATAATAGTGGATTACCTTTGGTAGGTACATCTGGATATTGTTCAAATGAAAAAACAAAATTTTATAGAGATTTGAGTCGTCTAAATAGTTTGCGTGTTACACAATATAATCTTGATAATTATTTTACTTCATATTTTGGTAAACCTGAGTTTGTAGGTGGTTTAAAGAGTGGATCTTTTATACCTGGATATACCAATTCCAAATGGCAAAATTCTTGGGGACTTTTAAATAGCTACGCTGGTACTGTGGCTGTAGATCCTGTGAATTTGTGGGCTGGTTGTACAGATCACGATCCTCTCACTTGTTGGAATGCTGTGAGCTCCACTTATGCTTGTCCTCAGTTTGCAGAAGTGTATGAGTATAAGTTTGTTAGCTCCACACAAAGTTACAATATTTATGCTCCTTTTGAATATTTACTCAGTGATCATGATGCTAGTTTTGTAAATAGATATATAAACAAAAATAAAAATAAAATAATTTTTGGTAGATATTGTACACCAGATACTATTCTTAGTAATGCTTCAGGTTCTAGTTCGTGTGGTGATGGAGTGATAAGTCCATCTTCTGGTGAAGAGTGTGAACCACCAAATAGTACTAAGTTTTTTACTTATGATAGAAGTGGTCTTTCTTGTGATGCTGGTGAAAGGGCTACAGGGACATGTAATCCTATTAGTTGTACTTGGGATATAGCTAATTCTTGTACTCCAATAGTTGGTAGTTGTGGTGATGGTATAAAACAGGTTAGTGAAACTTGTGATGATGGTAGTTTCAATGGTCGTTATGGTTATTGTAATGCGGATTGTCTTGGTAGTGGTGCTTATTGTGGTGATGGTAATCAAGATACAAATGAATATTGTGACAAAAATCAAGCAAATTATCAAAATGGTTTTTGTTCAGGTGACAAAACTTTGTCATGTAGTGTTAATAATGATTGTGTAAAACAACTTCCTAGTTATTGTGAAATTACTAAAGAACTTGTATTTTATTGTAAGGTTGATAGAGGTAGTTCTCCTAGGTGTTTGGTTGGGAATAATGGTTCAGAATGTTCTGGTTTAACCTATACAGGTGCTGACAATCGTCCTTGTCTTTCTGTAAATGATCCAACCTATGATTTTCAAAAAGTAAATAGTTGTTCATTTTCTTGTAATGCTCCGGGTGGTTATTGTGGAGATGGTATTACTCAATGGACTTATGAACAGTGTGATGATGCTAATCTGATAGATAATGATGCTTGTAAAAATGATTGTACATTACCAGCTTCAGATGTCGGTTCTATTTGTGGTAATAATTTAGTGGAAAGTGGTGAACAATGTGATGATCAAAATGTTATAAATGGGGATGGTTGTTCAAGTAATTGTCAAACAGAAACAACTGCACCTTATTGTGGTGATGGTCTTGTCAATCTTTTTGATGATAAAAACAAAGATAGTGTAAAACAAGATAGTGAAAATTGGCTTGAACAATGTGATTTGGGTGCTGAAAAAAATGGTATAAAATGTAATCCTACTTATGGTAATTCTTGTACTTATTGTAATACTAGTTGTGCTATCGAAACAATCGAAGCACCACAACGTTGTGGAAATGGTGTTGTTGATAAAGACATAAATAATAATTGGTTGGAAGCTTGTGATTATAAATTAACTAATGGTGTCCAAACTACTGTTACTACATATAGAGAACAAGATGTTGGTAATGTAACTTGTGAACCAGAACAAAAAGGTAGTTATCAGTGTACAAACAATTGTCAATTGTTACAAAACAATTGTGTATCTTGTGGACTTGGTACAAATCTTCCTTTACCTAAGCTTGGAATTATCAATCCAATGGTAACTGGTGGTAATGCTAAATATACAGATCAGCCTCATGTAACTTTGTACAAAGGAATGAAAGATGGTTCTTTTACTTCTATGGCAACCGCTGCTTTTGGTAATTATTTTTTTGATACTTGGAGAAAAGTGAATTATTCAGGGGAGTATTTCCAAAATAATACTCAAGTATCATATACTCTATTAGGTTCTTCTTTGCAAAATCCTTTAATTACAGATGGTAATTATGTTGTTTCTTCTACTTCTATTTTAGGACTTGAAACTAATAGTCAATGTACTTACAAATTATTTTTTAATACTTTTTTTGTTAGTTCTACGCTTACTACCCCTGGAGATGTAGACCAAAAGGTGGATGCTGGACTAGGTAGTCTCTTTGATTATCCAGTGAACAACGAAGTTGGTGTAGTAACAAATGAAGTTATTATGTCACCAGCTGTACCACCTGGGTATATACGTGTGGTTATCAGATCAAAAAAGAATAGTAATATAAATTTTATGGGAAATTTTTATTCTGATTCTGTTGATAGTGTGGTTTCAACGAGTTTTAGATATAGTGATATTCAAAGTGTCAATGGTTTTTGGAATTATATGGGTGATGGAGGGGTAAATAGTTTTGGTGGTACTCATGATACAACAAAAAATTCTTCAGTTATGGATGAATATGTTTATCCTAATGTTGCTTTTAATGGTTTTGCGTACAGAGACAATTTATTGAGAGCTTCCTTTCATCCTCTTATAAATACAGATTATTCTGGTACCCAAGCAATTACTTTCAATTCTACCAATTCCACTAATTTTACTAGTAGTACTCTAGGTTTTTATGTTAGTTCACCAAGTGGACAAATGGATTTCTTGAAAGATAGTAATGATGTTTGGGTGGAAGTCTATCATTATCATAATAACCAAGTGCCTGTATTTTCTATTTACAAACCTGACTTTGTTTTCAAATTAAGTAATGCTAAACCATCAGAAAGTGGCTCAGCCAATTATTGGCATGTTTTCAATATTCATATAGATAGTAGTAATATTGTGGTTTTGCCTGTTGATTCAAATACTATTCCTGCAAGACCTATTGATTATTTACAATATATGGAAAGCAATCCTTTTGCTACTATTACCTATGATGGTTCAATAGTTACTGGCACCTGTGGTGTGAGAGCTGGTATGCCAAATACAACCAAATGTCAATATTATCAATAAAAAAATTATGAATAAAAAAATTATTTACATTATTTTAATTATTTTTATCACAGGGGTGATTGTATTTTCTGCTGTTTTCTTTTATAATAGATACAAATTAAACAAAAAAAATGAAAATATTATAAACGTAGACCAAAATAATAATGTTACGAGTAGTGAAGAACAAATTGAATTTATTACATTACCAACAGAACCAGCCATAGAACCAGAATGGCACAAGACAGACAAAGATGGTGATGGTCTGACTGATGACGAAGAAGATAAACTTGGTACAAACAAGTTTGAATCAGATTCTGATTTTGATGATATCTCTGACAAATTGGAAATTGAAAAGTATCATACAGATCCTATGAATCCTGACACAGATGGTGATGGTTTTCGAGATGGTGTGGAAATTTTGAGTGGTTACGATCCTTTGAAAAAGTAAAACAAATATTTATTTATAATTTTTTATTATGTTTGATGACAATATTCCCAACAATTCAAATCAAGTACCATCCAATCTACCTATAACTGAACCTGAAGATATTTTTTCTAGTATAAGTAATGATGATGTGTCTCCATCCAATCCAATTGCTCCAGTAAAATCTTTGGAACCTATTGTTGATAACAATGATTTTGCGATGAATCTAATCCAACCACTTCCTTCAGAAAGACCTGTGAATTCTGCTTTGGGTGTCGGAGTATTGAAACCAAAAGTAGATGATATGTTTGATAATGAAAGTAATGTAGATAATTCATACAGTAGGCCTCCATCAACTGTACAACCTACAAATTATTTTTCTGCAAATAATAAAGCTCCGGTAAATAATAATACTTCTAATTATAATACAGTTTTGCCACCACCAGGCGTACCATCAAATGAAAGTCGAAGTAAAAGTGTTTCTCAGTTAAGTGAACCTGTTGGTAATAAGAAAGTTATTGTTTGGATTATTGTTTTGGCAGTACTTGTTATTTTGGGATCTGGTAGTGCTTGGATTTATTTTTCTTTTATAAAAGATAGTACAAATAATAATGTATTTATTTCACCAAGTATTCAAGAAAATACCACAACACCTTCTGTAGAAAATAATCCTATTACTCTACCAGTTGTTGATAATACACAAGAAAATAATGCAACAACTACTGATCTCAATAAACAAATAATAGTTGGTGAGCCATTGGATACAGATGCTGATGGTTTGGATGATATACGTGAGAGTAGTATTGGTACTGATCCACTAAATTGGGACACAGACAGTGATGGACTTAGTGATGGAGATGAAGTGATTATCTGGAAAACAGATCCTTTGGATGTAGACACAGATAATGATGGTTTCAAAGACGGCGAGGAAATAAAAAATGGTTATAGTCCAACTGGACCAGGAAAATTGTTTGAAACACCAGTACCAGAAAATAGTATTTCAGTTACTTCCTCTACAGCATTAGTACAATAATTTTAGTCAATTTTTATTAAAAAAATATGTTTGGTAGTAAGAAAGACAAAGGCAAATCAAAAAAAGATGAGTATTCAGATTTGCAAAGCACTGTAATACCAGACGTTTTTTATGGTGGGCAAGATCCATTTGTCTATCATCCACACATAGAAGAAAATTCTTCAAAGACTGATGGTGGAGAAATAAATAATAAAAAACAAAAAATATCAAAACCTACTACTCCAAAACAAAAACATAGTAATAGAAAGGTTTGGATTTTTGGCTCTATAGGTTTTGTCTTGGCTGCTGGGTTGATTTCTTGGTATTATATAAATGATTTTAACAAATCAAATATAGTGCCAATTCCTCAAAATACCAAATCATCTCCAATTGTTATAATAGAAAATAATAATACAACAACTACACCAGAGACAATTGTTACTACAGTTGTAGAAGAGACTACAAGTACTATTGAATTGCCAACTAGTACACCATCATTGCAAAATGTATTTTTAGATTTTCCTCCAATTTTGACTTTGGATACTGCAGATATTGATGCTGATAGTTTGACAGATATTGAAGAAGAAATTTTTAACACTGATAGTGGTCGTTGGGATACTGATGATGATAGATATTATGATGGACAAGAAGTTTATAATTTGTACAATCCAAAAGGATTAGCTCCTGTAAAAATAATAGATTCTGGTTTGGTTTTAGAATACAAAAACCTTTATTCTAGTTATCGTATTTATTATCCGACTGCTTGGCAAAAAGGTTCTGTTGATACACAAGAAACACAAGTCTTGTTTAGTGCAAGCAATGGAGATTATATAGAAGTTAGAGTTTTCCAAAAAGAATCTGGACAAACTTTTGTAAATTGGTTTAGTCGTTATGCTGAAGGTCAAAGTTATTCAGACTTGATTAGTTTCAAAAATCGTTTTGATGTAGACGCAATGATTAGAAAAGACAATCTTGTGGCTTATTTTGAAGATACAAATTTTATCTATACAATTATCTATCATACCAAAGATAGGGGACCTATAAGATATAGACATGTTATGCAGATGATGTATCAAAGTTTTAGAATGTCAAATACAAGCGCTATTTTACCTGATCAGATTGTTTATCCAAGTACTGAAAGTGCTAGTAGTACAAATATATCCACGAGTTCTACTGGTGGTAACAATTAGATTATGAATTGTACTGTTTTCAAAACTGTCAAGAATGAATTGTTGAGTGAATTAGAAATAAAAAATATTATTTTTTTTGTTTTGAAAAAAAATAATAAAGATGGTGATATTAGTGTACATATAGTTGGTGACAAAAAAATAAGAGACTTAAACAAAAAATATCGTAGTAAAGATAGAGTAACTGATGTAATATCTTTTGCTTTGGAAGAAGGTGAACCTGTGTTAGGTACAGAAGAAAAAGATTTTGGTGATATTTTTATTTGTTTACCACAAATAATTAGACAATCTAAGGAAAATAATATTTCTGCACGTGAAGAAATGATTAGAATGTTGATTCATGGTGTGTTGCATGTTTTGGGTTTTGATCATATGCAAGAGATTGATGCTAATAAAATGTTTGGTTTACAAGAAAAATTTGTTAAAAAAATGTTATGATAAGAATTTTAAAATTAAAAAAGAGTTTTATTTATGCTATGAAAGGTTTGGTTTATACTTTCAAACGTGAACAGAATTTTCGACTTGAGGTGGCTGTTGCTGTAATAGTAATTTTAGCAATGTTTTTTTTGAAACTTAGAAATTCTGAAAAAATTATTGTTTTACTGTTGATAACTTTTATTTTAACTTTGGAAATGTTCAATACTATTATTGAAAGATTTTTGGATTTACTGAAACCTAGGCTAGATTCACAAGTCAAATTATTGAAAGATATTATGGCTGGTGTAGTTTTTTTGGCTTCACTGGGTGCCTTGGTTATTGGGTCTATGATTTTTTATCCTTATTTATTTGAGTTAATATCCAAATAATGTTATAATAGCTCATATTGCAAATATTATTATGGCCAAACACAAACAAATGACAGATATTATTACAGGTTTAGATATAGGATCTAATAGTGTCCGTGTCGCAGTGGGACAATTCTCAAACATGAGAGATTCAGAAAATTCTACTTTGCAAATTATTGCCACAGTAGAAGTGCCTTCTGAAGGTGTCCAAAAAGGACAAATCGTCAGTATTGAAGATACTGTTTCTTCTGTTTCCAATGCTTTGGAACAAGTAGAAAAGATTGTTGGTTTGCCTGTAGAACATGTTTGGGTGGGTGTTTCTGGTACACAGATTATTGCTCAAGAAAGCAAAGGTGTCATAGCTATTTCTCGTACTGATGGAGAAATTTCAGAAGATGATATAGAAAGAGCAGTCGATGCTGCCAAAGCTGTAGCCACTCCATTAAATTATGATATTTTGCATGTTTTACCACGTAGTTTTGCGGTAGATGGTCAGACTGGAATCAAAGATCCAGTAGGAATGACAGGTATTAGACTAGAAGTGGATACCAAAATTATACACAGTGTTAGTTCACATATAAAAAATTTAACCAAAGTAGTCTATAGAGCAGGTATTGATGTTGATGATTTTGTTTTGTCTATCTTGGCTGCTGGAGAAGTGGTTACTAGTAGTCGTCAAAAAGAACTTGGTTGTGTAGTAATAAATATTGGTGGTCCTACTACTAGTATTGTTGTTTATGAAGATGGTGATGTTTTGCATAGTGCTGTAATACCAATTGGGTCTGCACATATTACCAATGATTTGGCTTTGGGATTGAAAACTTCAATTGATATTGCTGAAAGAGTAAAAGTAGAATATGGCCAATGTGTCAGCAAAGGAGTAAACAAAAAAGAAACTATTGATCTAAAAGATTTTGGCGCTGAAAAAACAGATGTTGTAACTAGATATTACATCAATCAAATTATAGAAGCTCGTGTTGGTGAGATACTTGAAAAAGTCGATGACGAATTGGCAAGTATTGAAAGAAGTGGGATGCTTCCTGCTGGGGCTATATTTATTGGTGGGGGTGCAAAAATTGAAGGTATTATAGATATTGCCAAAGAAGTTTTATCTTTACCAGCTCAGCTTGGTTATCCTTTGGGATTAGATAGTATTAGCAACAAAGTAAATGATATTTCTTTTGCTTCAGCTATTGGAATGGTAAAGTGGGGGAGTAACTTATTACAAAGTGTCAGAACACATAGAACATCGGTCAACATTGGTTCAAAAGTGGGTGATAAACTAAGAAGTATTTTCAAAAATTTGATGCCATAAAAAAATTCTGTTTTTATTGTATTTTAAGAGATGCTTGAACTGGGCATCTTTTTTGTTTGTTTGGTATGTATACTTGAATATTTTCGTAGGTTAAATCAGTAGATCTGAATTCCACCCACAGTCAAAGGCGTGCACAGCAAGGCGGACAAGTCTCCGTATACCAGAATTGTTTTTTCTTGACACTAATTTCAAAAACTAGTAAAATATAAGTAGTTAATAAATTCTGTACTCATATTATTGTTGTTTGTATACAAAAAGTAGTCAGATAAAATTATTATTATGCCTCAAGTAAAACCAGACATTGAAACATTTGCAAAAATAAAAGTAGTCGGAGTCGGGGGATCTGGCAATTCAGCTATTCAACGAATGATAGAGAGCAAAATTCGTGGTGTAGATTTTTTGGCATTGAACACTGATGTCCAAGCTCTTCATCACAACTCTGCTCAGAAAAAATTGCATATAGGTAAGACGATTACCCGTGGTCTTGGTGCAGGCATGAATCCTGAATTGGGCAAACGTAGTGCTGAAGAATCACAAAATGAAATTCGAGAAGCTCTTAAAGAAACAGACATGATTTTTATTACATGCGGACTTGGTGGTGGTACTGGTTCTGGAGCTGGTCCTGTTGTGGCTGAGATTGCACGTGATATGGGAATTTTGACTGTGGCTGTAGTTACCAAACCATTTACTTTTGAAGGTCCACAAAGAAAACAAATTGCTGAGAATGCTTACGAAGAATTATCTCGTTATGTGGATACTATTATTACTATTCCAAATGATAGAATTTTACAAATTATTGACAAAAAAACTAGTCTGTTAGACGCTTTCAAAATTGTCGACGATGTTTTGAGACAGGGTGTACAAGGAATATCCGAATTGATTACGGTACCAGGCCTTATCAATGTTGATTTTGCAGATGTAAAGACAATTATGAGTGATACTGGTTCAGCACTTATGGGTATAGGAATTGGTACTGGCGAGAATCGTGCTACTGATGCTGCTAAAGCTGCAATATCTAGTCCACTACTTGAAGTATCTATTGATGGTGCCAAAGGTATTTTATTTTCTATTACAGGTGGTACAAATTTAGGTATGCAAGAAGTAGCTGAAGCTGCCAAAATTATCACTAGCTCAGCTGATGATAATGTCAAAGTTATTTTTGGAGCAGTGATTGATGAAACTATGGGTGAAGATATTAGAATAACTGTAGTTGCTACTGGTTTTGATGATAGAGAAAAAAATATCCAAGCTATAAAAGCTGATTCAAATAATCCAGGTATGGAAGTATTTACAACCAAGCGTCCAATGTTCAAATCAAGTATCTTCAATAAAAAAATAGAAACAAGGCCACCAGTAGTCAGACCTAACAATGAAGATGATTTCTTAGAAGAAGAAACTGTAATTGAAGAAGAAAGACAATTTACCAATCCTTCTAGTTTTAGTAGAAGAAATGTTGGTTCATCAGTAGATGCAAATACCCCTCCTACTCAATCTAGACCACAGTCTCAAAGTAATGTTATCAATCAAAATAGTGTCAAATCAAAAAGTGATACTGAAGATTTGGAAATCCCAGCTTTTATAAGAAAGAAAATGGGGATGTAATTTTTTCATAAAAATATCAAAATATTAAAATATTAAAATATAAAAACAATCCTACTAAAAATCAGGATTGTTTTTTTATATAAAACTAAAAGTTAAAAGATTTTTATTGCATCTTTTTTCTAATTTCTTCAAGTTGGGTTTTACATTCTTCTTTTAATATTCCAGTTTCAATATTAGCTTTTTGTTTGCAGTATTTATTCATTTCAAAAACATTAATTTGAGGAGTCAGGGTTTCATCTTCGCCATAACCATAAATAAAGTGAGAAATTTTTGCTTTGATAGCCGCTGCAAAACACATTGCACAAGATTGAGCATTACTAATAAGGTAATAAGCACTCAAATCTTTGCTAGTAAGTTGTTTGGTAATTTGTCTAATCAAATTTATTTCAGCATGAGCTGTAGGATCAATACTTGTATTGGTAGTATTATGAGATATGGCAATGATGTTACCATCCACATCGGTCAAGACAGCACCAAAAGGAGAATTGCCTTCCTCAAATGCTTTAGTAGCTTCCTCCATGGCTATTCTCATCAGTTTTTCTTTGGTTTCCAAATTCATAATTAAAGAAAACTCTTGATTATTAGTTTAATTTTAGTTCGGCTAGTTTTTTGTTCAAACATTCTTCTGGATTTTTAATACCTAATTCTTTCATAACATAAAATACTGAAATTAATGCACTCGCAACTCGCAATTCAATTTTTTCTTTTTGATTATTTTCTACAGCTTCCCAAATCTTTGTAGTTGATTCGTATAAAGCAAGTAGAGAAGAATTGGCATCTTTTTTTAGAGAAGTATTGTTTAATACTTCGTCTTTTATTTGTTTGTAGGCTTCGTTTAGTTCCATATTTTTATTTTATATTTTATTAGTACAATTCTGGATTTTTGAAAGGTATAAGTGCAAGTATTATGGCATCTGTAGAAAAACTAGTTCTAGTGAGTGCATCACCTGTCAATAGACCAACAGCCCCATTTTGGTGTTTAGAATTTTGTCGATTGAAGACAATATCATCTGCTTTAGATAGCTCTATACCTTGCTCTACAAGTTTGGACAGTTTTTTTGGTAGAATAAAGGTGCAGGTTTTGGCTTTACCAATCATTACTTTTGACTTGACTACAGTCCAAGCGAATGATTCCATTTCATCGTTTACTTTTTCTAGACCACTTTCTATACCAATCCAGAAGTCTGCATCTGGAAATTGAGCTTGTCCATTGTTTACTCTATTTGTAGCACCTTGTAAAGCTTCTTCATTATTCATTGGTTGATCACTGACATTGGAAGGAATTGATTCAGCTATAAATTCGAATTTTTCCTGTAAAAACATTTTTTCAAAAGCAATTTTTACAGAGTTTATTTTAACTGGATTTTTTGAAGCTATGATGACTGTTTTCATAAGATTTTTGTATTAGCTAAACCAATGAAATTCTATCATAGCTAAGAAAATTTGTAAAAAACAAAAAACGCTTTCATAGCGTTTTTTGTTGATAATTTATATTTTTTTATCATAAACTTTCCAATTTGGATTAGCCTTGATATCTTTCCAATCAATAAATTTATTATGTTTGGCATAGTTGTAAGAAGCTACAGCAATCATGGCAGCATTGTCCATAGAGTATTTGAGTGCTGAAAGATAAAATTTGGTACTAGTTATTTTTTCTATTTCAGTTTTTAGAGTTTCACGCAATTTGGTATTGGCAGATACACCACCAACTAGTAGAACACTTTTTGGTTGATATTTGGCAATAGCTTTTTTGGTTTTTTCTACTAAGACATCTATTATCGCCTGCTCAAAGCTAGCACAAAAATCATTCAATATTTGAGGTTCAAGTTTGTAAATATTGTTTTCATTTTTTGTAGCATTATCTTGAAGCCAATAAAGTGCAGCAGTTTTTAGACCAGAAAAACTCATATCATAGTCATCACTGTCCATCATTGGACGAGGAAATTTGATAGCTTTGGAGTTGCCAGCCATAGCATGTTTGGAAATTTTTGGTCCACCAGGATAATCTAGTCCAATAATTTTGGCGATTTTGTCAAAAGCTTCTCCTGCGGCGTCGTCTCTAGTACTACCTATTTTTTCGTATTTATTTTCTTGTTTTGATAGAATAAGTTCAGTGTGTCCTCCAGAAACCACGAGAGCAAGTAAAGGAAAGACTAATTGTTGTCCTGTCTGGTCTTCTATATTCAATTTTACGCTGTTTATATGCCCCTCTATATGGTTTACAGACACAAGTGGTACATTCCATAGGTAAGATAAGGACTTGGCTGTTTCTACACCAACCAGAAGTCCAGTGATAAGTCCTGGTCCAGAAGTAACAGCTATAACATCTGGCTTTGGAAAATTAGACATGATTTCCTCTAAAACTGGGGTAATCATTTCAGCATGTTTGCGTCCAGCAATTTCTGGGATTACACCGCCATATTTTTTGTGTATGTCAATTTGACTAGCTGTTTTTTCAGCTAGTATTTTTATTGTGTTATCAGTCATTTCTATAAGAGAAATGGAAGTGTCATCACAAGATGATTCTATTCCAAGGATTTTCATATAAGTTGTATTAAACCATAGTTTTGATATTTTTTCAAGTTATATTTGAAAAAAACAAAGTATTAAAATAAAAAAATAAATAATGTTGACATATGTATAAACAGTGTGTATATTTTATATATGCTCCAAAAAAAGGAATAAATATGAACGTTATCTTAGATTCTCTTTTGTTTATTTTTTTGCTACTCACTATCATTTTTTTGAGTTTTTGTTCTCTTCTTGAAGACGTTTGGAGATTTGTAAGTAAGGTCTTTCATTTTTTCAAGAGATCTTCACGTAGGAGATAATGCACGCTTTGGAGGTAAGTAATGGTAGTGTGGATTATATTCGCGCTACCTTTACTAAAATTTATTTGCTAACATGTAAATATTGACATTTCTTAGTTTTTTTTGTATAATTTTTTCGTCTATAAATTTATGGTCCCATCGTCTAGTGGTTAGGACACCAGGTTTTCATCCTGGTAACAGGGGTTCAATTCCCCTTGGGACTACTATTTTGATAATTAATAAATTCAAAAATAAAAAATACACCAAATTTAGTTGGTGTATTTTTTATTCTACTCTAAATCTATAAATATAGAAACAAAGTGGAAGCCGTTTTGACCGACGGCGTGGCGGGTGTTGATTTCAATTCACTATTACTCTTCCGGTTGACCTTCGACCTTGACAAAAGCACCACCTGGAAGATTTCCATCAGGAAGGTGACTTTTGTTGACAAAGGTTGCTCGAACAAATATCGTCCGAGGTGCATTTGGGTCATGGCCAAGCCCGTTTGGTCTTCGGAAAAAACCACGGCGCCAATGTGGCAGGATCATTCCAGTTCGTTCGCGTCGCATAGCTTCTTCGATTTCCTCTTTTTCTTTCGATGAGAGGGAAAAAGTCGAAGTGAGCTGGCAGATACGCGATGGCACACTGATGAGACGCGGGTCATTTCGCTTGATCGCTGGAGGGATTAGGGAGTTGCGTGGTCGCGGTGTCCCTTGGCCAGGTGGTATTGTGGTGAGGTAGAGAGCAAAAGACGCCACCATCACGGCCAGTTCCTGGCAAACTAATCCAGTCTGACCTGCAGGGTCATACTCTGAATTAAGTAAACCTCCTGTATTTGTCCAGCCGACTTGTTTGGTAGTGTCGGAAACCCTGACGTTCATGATTTCTCCTGTATTGATCATAGTGTAGTAGGAACAGACATCAGCGTCGAGACGTTTCTGAATACACCTCATAAACATCTTTGTCAGCTCTGTCTCCTGGCCACGTTTGACCATTAGAAAGAACCGTTCTTTCTGGTTGTCTGTCAATGTCTCATATTTCGCAAGTCCTATGGGTAGAAAGGAAAAAACCAATACGGTATCTCCGTATTTTGAAAAGACTATGGTGTCGGTCAGAACGTCCTTCTTGATTTCTACTGGTTTATCGAGGGTGATCACAAAGCTGTCGAACGGCCAAGGGATTTCACCCCAGGTGACTGATCGAAACGAGGTTGCCTGCAAAAGTACACGCAGGTCATCGTTGATTTGGTAGACAGTTCGTGATTTCTTGTTCCATTCGTGCAGTTGTCTGGCGAAAAGTCCACATCCATACCAGCGTGTTTCAAGTGCTGTCCCGGTTGGTTTTTGATTGAGTGAGAAAATCGGATTGTACTCCTCAGTAGCCGCCCGGAGTAGGTGGTTTCTGAAAAGGTTTGGGAAGTCGAGTATCTCCTGCTTCTTTCGTTTGAATTCTGTTGCTGTGAAACCTTTCTGTCCCTCATACAGAAATTGTAAGAAGAGACAGAGGAACGAACTTTCGGCCCATTGCTGAAGCCGTTGTTCTAGGCGAATGACGTCGAAGTATGCTGCTGGCATTTTGTCCTCGTTGGGTCTGGTTGGTTGAGTTGTGAAAGGGCTGTGTCTGGGTTAGCTAAACGACAGAGGTGTCGTATTTGCCAAAAAAAAGCAGACAGGCAATTATATCATTTTTGTTTATAAAGTCAATGTACTATGCTTTCTTATGGTAGATGAGAGTACTTAAAGGTATTTGCTATATTACAATATTTCTGACAATTTTTCTTTTCCTAAAACAAACAAATTGTTGGTAGCTCTGGTTAGAGCAACATATAATAAGTCTTTGTCAATTTTTTGTTTTTCTTGTTTTAAGTTTGGTAATTCAATTTTGTTTGAACTATTGATATTATTTTTGGCAATTCCAACCAAAAATACTGAATCAAATTCAATTCCTTGAATTTCGTTCATAGCTAAGATATAGATGTTTTTTTCTTTGGCAAATTCTTTTTGATATCTTTCCAAAGATTCTTTATCTCTTGATAGAATACCAATAGTAACTTTTTCTTTTAGATTATCTTTTACATATTTTATTTCTTCTTCAATATTGTCAAAAACTTTTTCCACTACCTCGTCACCATCTTTAATATTTTCTGGGACAGATATTTGGTAACCCAGGTGTTTTATATAACACAGTATTTGTTTGGTGTTACGATATACTTTGTTTAGTACTATCTTACGTTCATCTTTGAGCGACTCACCAATATCTTGCCAGTTTTCAATTGTACCAAGTTGGGTTTTTTGATTCATGTCGCCAACATACATAATAGAATTGTTGTCTGTGTTGACACAGCTTTTGATAAGATTGATTTGTTGTGGTAAATAATTTTGAAATTCATCAAAGATAATCAGATCATAAATAATAGAAAAGCGACCTATTTTTTTGGTACTGGCACCTTTTTTATGCAATTGGTAATACTCCTGCATAATGCTGATATTTTTGTAAGTACTCTTGAATAATTTTAATAAAATAGTCAAATCAATCCTATCCAATATTTTTTGTTTTTGCTGGTATTCTAAGATGTCTAAATATTTTTTATCTAGATTGTTGTAGATTTTTTTTAATAATCCAAAAATATTTTTGTTGTAACTTGTTTCTTTTAGTTTTTTTAGATTGTTTAATTTGTGATATTCAAAATAATCTTTTTCTTCTTCATCTTTTCCAATGCGGTTTTGATAGGTATATTCATTTAGATTTAGCACTTTCATAACCCATTGCGAAAAAGTATTAATAGAGACATTTTTTATACCTAGTTCTGGTAAGAGATAAGAAAAATATTCTTTGGTGCCAATATCTTGGACCAGGACTAATACTTTGTTGGGATTGAATTTATCAGCGACGTCTGGTGACTGAAGTAGGTAGGCTACACGGTGAAGTGCTAAAGTAGTTTTGCCAGATCCAGCTGGGCCAGATATTAGCAAAGAATTTTTATAGTTGGCACGAATGACAGAGTCCTGAGCTTTTTCCATTTGGGAAACTATTTCTGGTAAAATAAAGTTTTTTTTCTGATTAGAAAAATAATCTTGGTAGATGAGTTCTCTTGACTGGCCTATTGATTCAGTAGATAGATAGATGATTTTTCCATTGGTAATCATGTATTGATCTTTTTGTTTTAGCAAGCCATTTTTTTGAGTTTGATTTGTACGTGAATATTGTATGTTTCCTGGTTTTTCAAATCTAATTTTGGCAATAGGACTAATCCAAGAATAAATATTTTGTTCACTTAAAGAAAATTTTCCTATATAGACTGTATCATTTTTATGATCATCAAAATCAACTTCACATTTGTTGAAATAAGGTGATTCTTGCATTGATTCTAACTCTATTAGTTTTTCTTTGTTTATTTGAAGTAGTTTGTTTTGTACTATTTTGTCATCCTCATTGTATTCGCGTAGACTTTTTTTTATTTTGATAATATTACTATTTGTTTTTTCAAATTTTGCAGTGATTGCTTCGTTGGTCAATTTTAGATTAGACTTAGCATTTTTAAGATAAATTTCTTTTTGTTGCTGATCCATATTTAATAAAATTAAAAAATACCCTTTTTGAACCTGAAAGAAATCTAGATTAGATATAACTTTCCCTTGGTTCTGGGTATTTTTAAATTTGTGAAGAAAAATATTTTTAGAAATTTTGGATTTGTCCAATTCTTTTAATAATATTTTTGATGAATAAATAATAGCATAGATTGGATTGTTTTGTCAAATAAGAATCTATTTTCCATCAAAAAAAGTAACAGTATGACTAATGTAGTCCCGGTCATTATAAATAAAATGAGCCTCAAAAGTCCTACCAGTCAATATCCAGGGTACAAAATATTTGTCTCCTTCTAGAATAGAGACATCGGGTAAGGTATTTTTAATATTTGCCCAATGTAACTTACCTTCGTTTTCATCTTGTTTCAATTCACCTTCGAAATCATAACAAAGAAACATGTGTACTAACCACTCTTTACCAGGAAACATGCCAGAAAAAAGAATCTTACCTAAATATGTTGGGTTGGTAATTGTGAGTCCACTTTCTTCTTTGACTTCACGTATAGCACAAACTGTTGGATTATTGTTGTCTTCTAGATTAAATTTACCACCTAAACCATTATATTTTTGATAGTGGGGAGCATAAGGTTTTACTCCTTTGATCATGAGGACTTTGTTATCATGTATTAGATAGGTAAGTGAAGCAAGGATAGTTTCCATAAAATTTTGATTATTTTATTATTTTTTTATTATAAACCTATTTTTGCTTAATTAAAAGTAGAAAAAGTATAATTTATATTTTAGACTTGACAAATCTTGGTCATTATAGTATTATAGCAACAACCCATAGACAGTAGGTTCTCGACTTAGTCGTGATTAAATATCCTACCGAGGAAAAAACTTTACACTTAAATGTGATAAAAAGGTCGATTTTCTAGAGTTCTGTGGTTATTAAACCACTTTTTTTATTGTCTATTTATCAGTTTATTGGAAAATAAGCAATAAGAAAGAAAAAAATTTTATGGCAAAAACAAGATTGGAAAAAGAACAAGCTTTGGAGAATTTGATGAATGATTTCAAAAATTCTGCTTCAGCTGTCTTTGCAAATTATCAAGGTCTAAAAGTTTCTGAATCAGAAGAGTTGCGTCAAAAATGTCGTGAACAAAATATTCTAGTACATGCTAGTAAAAAGACATTGTTGAAACGTATTTTAAAAGATTTAGGTTTGGACGTAGATACAAAACAATTTGAAGGAAGTATTGCTGTTTTCTTGGGAAAAGAAGATGAAGTAGCTCCTGCTCAAGTTGTGGCTAATTTTGCCAAAGGTCACAGTATTGTTTCTTTGTTCGGAGGAATTTTAGAAGGTAAATTTATCTCAGCTGAAAAGGTGAGTCAATTATCAAAACTTCCAAACAAACATCAATTACTTGGTCAATTGGTAGGTACTTTGAACGCTCCAGTTTCAGGATTTGTAAATGTCCTTGCTGGTAATTTACGTGGATTAGTCAACGTAATGAATGCTATCAAAGAAGCTAAAGTATAAAGACGTTCGAATTACGAATACTTACGAATGTACAAATTTGAAGATTCGGAAGATTTCTAAATTCGTATGTAACTTATAATAATATTAATAATAAATTAAATTTATGTCAGAAGAAAAAAAGGAAGTAGTAGTTCCTGAAAAATTCAAATCTCTTGTAGAGATGGTAGAAAAAATGTCAGTATTAGATCTTGCTGAACTTGTAAAAGTTCTTGAAGAAAAATTCGGTGTTAGTGCTGCTGCACCTGCTATGATGATGGCTGCTCCTGGAGCTGTTGCTGGTGAAGCTGCTGCAGAAAAAACTGAATTCACAGTAGAGCTTACAGCTGTAGGTGACAACAAAATTAGTGTTATCAAAGCTGTAAAAAATGCTACAGGTCTTGGTCTAGCTGATGCTAAAGCATTGGTAGATGGAGCACCAAAAGCTATTAAAGAAAACGTAAAGAAAGCTGAAGCTGAAGAATTGAAAAAACAATTGGAAGAAGCTGGAGCTAAAGTAACTTTGAAATAATTTTTCTTAGTTTAGAAAAATTAAAAAGACGTATTCAAAAGGATACGTCTTTTTTGTTTGTTAAATAAGTTGTAAGCCTCGTCGGCCTTGTAAGCTTTGTAAGCCTTTTTCTATTTTGTAGAAAATTTATATATTTTATTATCATCCAAAATGTAAACAATGTGATTATCTTGGTCTATTAACATATCACTTGGATTTTTCCACTCACTGGAAGTAAATTGTTCAATAAAATTACCATCTTTGTCTAATAAGACAACGCGCTTGCTAATTGGTTCTAAGATGTAGAGATAATCAGAATTAGTATAAGTCCAAATTTTGGTAGGATTTTGTAGTTCAGGATGGACACCTTGAATAGTAAAAGATTTTTCTTGACCTCCATAAAAATGTAAAATTTTAGCATCAGATGTGAGTATATAAATATTACCATCCAAAGCTATAGAAATAGCTTTATTTAATGAATTTGTTTTTTGAGTTATCCAAGCTATACCTCTATCATAGCCAGTTTGAGTTTGACTGTGTTTGTATATTTGATCAGTTGAAGGACTTATGGTATATAATTTTCGATTGTAAATGGCTAAGTTTTCTAATTTTACATTTTCATCTGAGAAGCTAATATCTTTGTTTGACAAAGCTTCAGTAGTTTTGCTGTATTCAAATATTGAATTGTTTTTTGCCAAGAAAATTATTTTATCATCTTCTTTTGGTGTGTCTGCTACAAGAAGGTTTGGTTGATTTTCGTGATTTTTTACTTGTATTTCTTTGGATATCAAATTTACTTGATATATATTTTTGCCACTAGTAGAATAAGCAAAAATATTTTGTCCTAAATTGATGATTTTTTGTAAAGGTTGATCTGGTTTATTTTGGTTGAAATCAACAATAATTTCTGTAGGTACAGAGTTCATTTTTTGTAATTTGTTCAATATTTCATCAACAGAATTTTTGAGCTCAGTGTGTTTACTAATCTCTGTTTCATTGTCCTGTGGCAAAGTGTTTATTAGTTGCTGTGTTTCTGTTAAAATTTCTAGGGCTTTGCCTTCTTCTCCATATAGTAATTTTGCTTCGGCATCATCTTTTTTGTCGTTTATTGTCTGAACCATGGTTTCGTATAAGGCTAACTTAGCTTCTTTATTATCTTTTATTTTTATGTAAATAATACTTCCCAAAAAAATGATAGCAATAAAAATGAGAGCAATAAAAAGTATCTTACTTATCATACTGACATTTTTTATTTTCTCTCTTCTTTCGTTTAGGGTATTTCTAAATTTGTCTACGATGATTGTCCTTTGTCCTGACTTGTTGGTAATCAAATAAAAAATATTTATTGACCATGATAATAAGGTCATTATTATTTTTTTGATTACAAAAAATATACTAGTAAAGATGAGTACTAATCCTTTACCAAGTAAGATTAAAATTTTTTCAGATATTTTTTGACTTTTATTTTTTTTGTTGCTTCTGAAATTGGTTTCAATATTGCCGTGTGTGGTATTTCCGCGTTTGCTTTGTTTGTCTGATCTTTTTTCAGAAGGATTATTGTCTATTTTTTCTTTTTGGAATGAGGATAAAAATTTATCTTTTAAATTTTTTAACAAAGAAGGGGATAATGTATCAGCAGTATTTTTGGTAGTATTTAGTAGTTCGTTCATAGAAGCTTGAGAGCCTAGAGAATTTGCTTGAGTATTTTTGTAACGTTTTACTTCCATTTGTGTTTTTGGGGTGTGAAATACTATTCCACCAAAAGAATATTCATTTTTTAAATTATCTAAAACTTTTTGGATATGTATGGCACCTTGTCTAGTAGCTTTGTTTTGGATTATTTTTCTAACTCTGTCTGGTGAAAAATGTTCACTTACACTAGAACTAGAAACATACAAATAATCATCATCTTTCATTTCACCTTCAACTACAGATGAAAAAAGTTGGTCTGATGTTCCTTTTTCGTTTTTGTCAATGATTTCAGAAATTCTCAAACCTTCTTTGCTATTATAAAAAAGATAAGCATTTGGAGTGCCATGATAAGCCAAAGTCAAGTGACGTTTTTGTAAAATACCCACAAGAGCCGTTATTTTGCTATCTTTGTAATGTAAGATACTATGGCTTTGTTGGTTTATTTCTTGTAAAATACTTTCAAAATAATTTTCTATATTAGTATTTTCTTCGTCATAGTACTTTATTTCTATGTCATCTATTATTTGTTGTAATTGGCCGATTTGTTCAGAGTAACTACCATTTACTTCTACGACAGCAAAAAAATAGCCCTTATCTTTTTCATTTTGGGTAATAGGTTCAGCTATATGAAGTAGGACGTGTGAGGTGCGTTGGTTGCTACCTTCAACAAAAAATTCTTGAATTTCTAGTCCATTTTTCATAAATTAAAAAACTTATTAAGTCAATTCTTTTTTAAGAGCCTTTGACTTTATCTCTGTTACTTATTATACTATATTCACGAATTAATTGCTAGTTTTTTTTGGTCTGGTTTTCAAGATCTCTTTATTGGCTAATTATTTACTCCTAAATTATTATTCACACAAAATATGCTTGAACAACTATTTGGTTCGAAGACTAGATTGAAATTATTAAGAATTTTTTACACTGAAAGTGAAAGGGCTTTTTTTGTACGTGAGTTGTCTAGGTTGGTCGATGTGCAGATCAATGCTGTACGTCGTGAGTTAGAAATACTTTTATCTATGGATATTGTAAAAGAAAAAGAAGTGAAAGTAAAAGAAGATTCCAATGAACTAGAAGTAGGTGAGAAATTACGTAAATATTATGAACTAAATCCTGAATCAATAATTTACTCAGAATTACAAGCTTTGCTTATAAAAGATAAAGTAGCTGGTCAAAGAGATTTTATAAAAGAATTTGAAAAGAAGATGTCGGATACACGTCTACTTGTTTTGTCTGGAGAATTTACAAATGACAAAAAGGCACCGACAGATTTGTTGGTGGTTGGAAAAATAAAACCAAGAGCATTGGCAAAAATTGTAGAAGACTATGAAAAAGATTTTGGTTTCAATATACGTTATACTGTGATGACTGAAGAAGAATTTATGGATAGAAGATATGTAATGGACAAATTCTTGTACGCTTTGTTTGAAGCAGATAATTTGAAAGTTATAAATAAGTTAGGTGTCTAAAAAAGCAGAATAAGCAAATTAAACAGAATAGGCAGAATAAGTTACTTTTTACTTTATGAAATTTTTACTCATAGACATGTCCGAAAAAGACCAAATTCATTTGGCTCTTTTTGGCGAGGAAAAACTTTTTTCAAAAAATTATTCTGGACAAAATCGTGAGTTACTTTTGTGTATAGATAATTTGCTACAAGTAAAAAAAACCAAAAAAGAAGACATCTGTGGTATTATGGTAGTTGTGGGTGTAGGATCTTTTACTAGTACTAGAATTGCCTGTGTAGTTGCCAACACTTTTGCTTTTGTTTTGAATATACCATTATTAGCTATTAAAGTTGTAGATGTTGATAAAATTCAGACTTTGATACCAAAACTTTTGAAACAAATAAAAGGTCATTATATTTCAGCTACTTATAGTGGTGAACCGAATATAGGTGGTGTGGGCTTATCCCGAGCGAAACGAGTGAGGAACGAACGAGTGAAGTCGAGGGATCTTTCTTAAATATAATATTTTTAATTAAGTTAATATTGGATGATTCTGAAAAAACGTTATTAATTAAATCAAAATAATCAGAATCTACAGATCCCTCGTCGTATTCTCGACTCGGGATGATTACATCATATGCTTACAGATTATCAAAAATATAGATTTTATGAGTTTTTGCCAGGACTTTCTATTTGGTTAACACTTGTTTTGGGAATATTTTTTTCTTTTTTTAAACCTCTCTGGATGATCTATTTTATTATTGTGTTTGACGTTTACTGGGTTTTGAAAGTGGCTAATTTTGTATTTTATTTACTCGTTGCATGGAGACGTTTTCATAAAATAAAAAAAATAAATTGGAAAGAAGCTTTGCGACATGAAATTCCAGATTATGGTAATAGACATCATCTGGTTTTTTTGACCGTTTATAATGAAGAATGGGTAGTAGTAAAAGATGCTTTGAAAAGTTTACAAAATGCAGTATATGATAAAAATAAATTTACAATAGTAATTGCTGGTGAAGAAAGAAAGAGAAAACATTGCGAAGATATTTTTCATCAAGTAAAAGAAAATTTCGGACATTCTTTTGATCATATATTGTTTACATTACATCCTGTTGATTTGCCAGACGAGACTCCTGGCAAAGGTTCTAATTTGTTTTATTCAGAACACATTGCCAAAGAGTATGTAGACGGCAAAGGCTGGAAATATGAAGATATAATTGTTACAGTTTTTGATATAGATACTATTTGTCATGAAGAATACTTTGCTTATTTGACTTACTTATATTGTGTTAGTCCAGATCCTACTCTCACATCTTTTCAGCCTGTAGCCTTGTACAACAATAATATGTGGGAATCACCATCAATACTTCGTATCATGGCTTTTGGTACGACTTTTTGGATGATGACTTCTCTTGCCCGTCAGGATGCTTTAGTTACTTTTTCTTCACATTCTCTTAGTTTTACAGCTTTGGTAAAAGCAGGTTTTCATGAAAAAAGAATTGTGAGTGAAGATTCTAGAATTTTTTATCAATGTCTTTTGGCTCATGGTGGTAATTATAGTGTGACTCCGATGTATATTCCTGTTTCAATGGATACTGTGCGTGATGACAATTGGTGGAAGAGTATTACTAATTTGTATAAGCAACAACGTCGTTGGGCTTGGGGAGTAGAACATGTTCCATTTTTGATTTGGGAATTTCAGAAACATCCAGAGATTCCTTTGTGGAAGAAAATAAAATGGGTTTTTGTAGAGTGGGAAGGCAAGTGGTCTTGGTCTTTGGCAGCTATTATTATTACTATTTTAGGACGATTACCTTTGTGGCTAGCTGATGAAAATATTAGACAGAGTGTTATTTTTTTGAATGCTCCACACATGTTGGAAAAACTTATGTCTTTGGCTATGATTGGTTTGTTTGTATCTGCTTTTTTCAGTTTACCATTGTTACCAAAACCAAAAAAAGCCCAACCAAAACATCTTTATGTGATTATGCTTTTACAATGGACATTACTTCCTATATCGATGATTTTTGTTTCAGCAATTCCAGCTATCGAAGCTGTAACACGACTGATGTTTGGTAGATATTTAGGTTTTGATGTTTCGCAGAAAAAAAGAAAATAAAATTTTATAATATTTGTATGAGTATAATCAATCATAAAAAAAGAAAAAAATGGCCATGGGTTTTGTTAGTTGTTTTAGTAATTTTATTTGCTGGCGGATTTTATGTCTATAGTTGGATAAAAAATCTAACTCCAGAAAAAATATTACAGTCCAGTTTTGTACAAAAACAAATTATCAATAATCTTGGTGAAGATAATACTAAACTTGTAAATTTGATACCTGGTTTGTTGGGATTTGATTCTCCAAAAACTTATTTGGTTTTATTTTTGAATAATACAGAGTTACGTCCTGGCGGAGGATTTATTGGTTCTTATGCTACATTACGTCTTGAACAAGGTAATGTAAATATTTTACAAATGGAAGGTACTGAAAATATAAGTATTGCATCTTCAGCACCAACACCACCAAAGATTATTTCAGATAAACTAAAAGTAGACAGATGGTTTTTTCGTGATAGTAATTGGTCGCCTGATTTTGTAGAAAGTTCCAAAAAAACTTTGGAATTCTACAAGGCAGGAAATAATATTGGTGCCAAAGATATTTCTGGAGTGATTGGTATAACGACTGATGTTTTGGAAAAATTGATGAAAGTGACAGGACCTTTTGTTGTAGAAGGAATAGAATTTACTTCTGACAATGTCATAGAAAAATTGGAATACGAAGTAGAGTATGGCTATGATGACAAAGGTATTAGTTTTTCTGATAGAAAAGATATTATGAAACCATTTATGATAGCTCTTATTGATCATTTGAAAAATAATCTTTTTAAAAATATTTATGTTTATCAAGATTTGGCTATGAGTTTACTAAAAAACAAAAGTATAGTAATCTACTCTTTGCCTTCTGAAATTCAAGAAATAATAGATAGTAATGATTGGTCTGGACGTATGAAGGGATCATCTGGTGATTATTTGATGTGGGTAGATGCTAATTTGGCTGCTCTAAAAACTGATAGAGTTATCAAAAGAAATTTGAATTATAGTTTTGTTTTTGATAAAGGTTTTTACCAAGCTGTGGCAAGTATGACTTATACTCATATGGGAAATTTTGATTGGCGTACTACTAGATATCTTAGTTATGCTCGAGTTTACGTACCAGTTGGTTCACAATTAACTTCAGTACAAGTAGGTGATCAGACTTGGCAAATAAACGGAAACAAAAATACTTTTGAAGTAGATTCTGGAATAGAAAATAATAAACAATGGTTTGGTGCTTATGTAGCTATTGAACCTGGCTACAAAAAGACTGTTAGCTTTATTTATAGTTTACCAAGTAGTATTACTCAAAGTATTTTAAATAAAACTTATAATTTGTTGATCCAAAAAGAGATTGGTGTAAATAATGTTGATTTGACTACCCATCTAGAATTTGATACTACTAATACAGTCACTTCAGCTATTCCAGCTGAAAATGAAATAAATTGGAATGACAATAAATATGATTTTAGTGTAGTTTTTGATGAAGATAAAAACTTTGTTATTAATTTTTAGAGTTTTTTATGAAAAAAGTTGGTATTGATCTTGGAACAACAAATGTACTAGTCTATGTCCCAAAGCAAGGTATTGTTGTCAATGAACCTTCTGTTGTGGCTATCTCTAAAGAGGATGGTAAAGTTTTGGCTGTAGGCGCTGAAGCAAAAGAAATGATTGGACGTACTCCTGATTCTATTATTGCTGAAAGACCTCTCAAAGATGGAGTGATTGCTAGTTATCGTACTACTGAAGCAATGTTACGATATTTTATCAACAAAGCTATTGGTGGTATGCGTATTTTTCGTCCAGAAGTTATGGTAGCTGTACCAGCTGGTATCACCTCTACCGAAAGACGTGCTGTAGTAGATGCTACACTCGCTGCAGGAGCCAAAGCTGCTTATATTATCAAAGAACCAGTGGTGGCAGCTATTGGAGCAGATATTCCTATTGGCTCAGCTTCAGGACACATGATTATAGATATTGGTGGTGGTACTGCTGAAATTGCTGTAATTTCTCTTGGTGGAATTGTTTCAGTTGGTTCAGTGCGTATTGGTGGAAATAGATTTGATCAATCTATCGCTGAATTTATTCGTCGTAAATATGGTTTAGCAATTGGTGATAGAAGTGCAGAAAAAGTAAAAATTGATATCGGCTCAGCAATGTATATGGATAATCCTTTGTCTATGGAAGTAAAAGGGCGAGATATGGTCACTGGTTTGCCTCGAACAATTTTGGTAACTTCAGATGACACTACCGAAGCTTTACAACACGATTTGGAAGGACTTGTAGAAGCTATCAAAGAAGTATTGCACAAAACTCCACCTGAATTATCAGCCGATGTCATGGATAAAGGTATGATTATGTCTGGAGGATCAAGTCAGCTTAGAAATTTGGATGAACTTATTGCCCAAGCTATTGGTGTAGCTGCTTATGTAGCTGAAGAGCCATTGCTTTGTGTAGCCAAAGGTACAGGTATTGCTCTAGAAAATTTGGAAAATTATAAGAGATCTATTTTGACTACTCGTTAAATTTTTTTGTTTGGTTTGTTAATTAAAAATGTTATTACACGTAACACATATCACGTACCTCGCACCAAATTGTTATGGTGGTATGTGTTATGAGTTACGAAATTTTTGTATATAAATAAATTTTTTGAATAAACAATTAAACCAGTAATCTAATTTACCAATCATCACTTTTATGTTTAAGAAACTTTTTTTGGGTGTAGCGTTATCTTTTTTTTTCGTTGTCTTGCCAGTACATGCTGAAGAAAAAATAAATAATTTTGTAACAGATATAAAAATTAATTCTGACGCTACTTTTCATGTACAAGAAAAAATAGATTATAATTTCGGAGAAAATGAAAGACATGGTATTTATAGATATATTCCTTATCAATATGATATAAATGGAAAAAAATATAGTATAAATATTGATAACATTAGTGTTACTGATGAAAATAATAATCTTCTAAATTTTGTAATTAGTAATAGTGGTGGACAAAAAGATATCAAAATAGGGGATGCTGACAAATTATTGACTGGTCGAAAAATTTATGTGATAAATTATGATGTAAAATATGCTATAAATTATTTTGAAGATCATGACGAGTTTTATTGGGATGTTACTGGTAATGGTTGGGATGTGGCTATAGATAATGTCAATACTACTGTAGAGTTGCCTAGTCCGTCGGCTTTTTCTGAAAGTAAAATTACTTGTTATTCTGGTTTGGAAGGTAGTACTACTAATTGTTTTTCTTCTGATTTTCTATTTCCACCTAGTACAAAAGATCAAGTGACTGGAGCTTCTTTTTCTACAAAATCTTTGGACACTAATGAAGGTCTGACCATAGTATTTGGTTTTGCCAAAAATATTGTACCTATGATAGAAAGAACAAAAACACCTATTTGGCAAATGGTTTTGTCTTTGTTTGGATTGCCAATCATAACCTTTGTAATTATGTTTTGGTTGTGGTATTCCAAAGGTAAAGACCAAGATTTTCATGATCCAATTATCGCTCAATATGATTCTCCAGACAATTTACCACCTGGTATTGTGGGAACAATTCTCGATGAGAAAGTAGATAATCAAGATATTAGTTCGGAAATAATATATATGGCTATTGCTGGTTATTTCAAGATTAGTCGTATTGAAAATAAAATTTTACTGTTTAAAACAATAGATTATCAATTGGACAAACTAAAAAATGCTGATGATAATTTAAAAAACTATCAAAAAACTTTACTAAATGCTTTTTTCAAAGATAAACAAAGTGTAAAATTATCAGATTTAAAATATACTTTATCTAAAGATCTTAGTACTGCTCACAAAGAAATTTATAATTTTGTAGTAGATAATCAGTATTTTGTCAAAAATCCCTTTACTGTAAAATTAGTCTATAATTTGATTGGAATGACTTTTTTGGCCCTAGCTTTTTTTGTTTTTTCTTCTACCCTCTTTGCTCTAACAAATTTGGCAGTATCTGGGGTTATCATTATTATTTTTAGTTTGTTTATGGCCAAAAAAACTTCCAAAGGAGTAAAAACAAGAAATTATATTTTGGGTCTAAAAGAATATATTAGAGTAGCTGAAAAAGAAAGAATAAAATTTCACAATGCTCCAGAAAAAAAACCAGATACTTTTGAAAAATTTTTACCCTATGCAATGGTTTTCAAATTAGAAAAACAATGGGCCAAACAATTTGAAGGAATTTATCTTGAGCAACCTAGTTGGTATTCTGGAGCTAATCTTGCTACTTTTTCCGCTATGAGTTTTGTGAGTGATATCAATAATTTTAGCTCAGTAGCTAGAACTAGTTTTGCTCAGAATTCAGGTGGTTCATCTGGTTTTGGTGGTGGATTTTCTGGCGGTGGTTTTGGTGGTGGTGGGGGAGGATCGTGGTAATAAATTTCAAAATCCAAATTACAAATTACAAAAAATCAAACAAGGTTTTAGTTTGGAATAAAAATTATTTTATGAAAAAAGTTATTTTGTTGTTTTTAGTATCATCTTTGCTGTATCAAAAATTGTCTTCTTAAAAACTAAATAAATATGAAAATAGGTATTGATGTTTCACGTGCCAACAATCTACAAAAGACTGGTGTGGAGTGGTATACATTTTATTTGGTACAAGAGTTGAAAAAAATAATTCCAGAAAATGTGGAAGTAGTTTTGTATAGTGCTGAAATTTTACAAGGTGAATTGGCCAACTTGCCAAAAAATTGGACAACCAAAGTTCTCATCTGGCCTCCAAAAAGACTTTGGACACAGCTTAGGCTTAGTTGGGAAATGCTTTTTTATAGACCAGATATTTTGTTTATTCCGGCTCATGTTTTTCCAATTATTCATCCACAAAAAACTGTGATGACTATTCATGATATTGCTGCTTTGGATTTTGGGGATAGCTATAATGCTTTTGAAAAATGGTATTCATTGTTTAGTAGTAGACAAGCTTTGAAAAAACTTTGGAAAATAATTACTCCAAGTATTTTTACTAAACAAGAATTGAAAAGATTGTTATTTCAAAATTTTCCAGAAGAAAAAATAAAAGTAGTTTATCATGGCTTCAATCAAAATTATAAAAATATTTTTTCTACAGAAGAAAAAAATAAAGTTTTGACTAAATATAAAATAGGTACAAATTTTTTACTCAGTATTTCTAGACTTGAACACAAAAAAAATACTTTGGGTATTATCAAAGCTTTTGAAATTTTGAAAAATAATATTGATAATCATGATTTACAACTAGTCTTGGTAGGTAAACAAGGTTTTGGTTGCGAAGAAATATTTCAAGCTATAGAAAAAAGTGTTTTTAAAAACGATATAATTTTGCCTGGCTGGGTGAGAGAAGAAGATTTGACAATTATTTTGTCTAGTGCTCGGGTATTTGTATTTCCTTCATTTTATGAAGGCTTTGGTTTGCCAATTTTGCAAGCTATGTCTGCGGGTATTCCGATAGTCACTTCTCGTTGTAGTAGTCTACCAGAAATTGGCAGAGAAGTTTGTCTTTATGTTGATCCAAACAATGCTTTGAAAATTGCTGAAAATATAAACATATTTTTGACAGATGAAAAATTGCGTCAGGAAAAAATAAAATTAGGATTGCTAAGAGTCAAAGATTTTTCTTGGGAAAAATGTGCTAGAGAGACTTGGGATTTACTTTTTAAATAGTTAGATTTTTTTAGCTAATAAATTAAAATTAATTGTGTACAAATAAATTACAAATAATAAAATGACTAAAATATTTTGATATTTGACATTTAGGTTTGATTTGTAATTTGGATTTTGAAATTTATCTATTACTTGTTTCTTGTAATTTATTTGCTTATCTTGCCTATTTTGTGCTATTATACAGTCATATGGTAGAGATTTTAGGACACAAAGTAGTATTGGATTTTTTTGAAAAAGTTAGAAAAAATAATAAGCTTAATCATGCTTATTGTTTTGTAGGTCCAAAAAATGTTGGCAAATTTACTATTGCCAAATTTTTGGCAGCTCAAATATTGAATTCTTCTGTGGATAAACTATTTACTTCACCTGACTTATTTTTGTTAGAACAAAAAATCAAAGAAAAAACTGGTAAATTGGGCAAAGATATTAGTATAGATCAAGTCCGAGAATTAGTTGCTTTTTCATCTCATCATTCTTTTTTGGGTGGCTATAAAGTAGTAATTATAGATAATGCTGATTTGCTTAGTGCTGGTGCCAGCAATGCTTTATTAAAGACTCTGGAAGAACCAAAGTCTAAGACTATTATTTTTCTCATTACAGATAATGAAAAAAAATTATTACCAACTATTTTGTCTAGGTGTCAATCTATTTATTTTTCTACTGTTGACGAAGATCTAATTCAGAATTTTTTGGACAAAAGTAATCTTTCCTCAGATAGAAAAGATTATATTTTGAAATACTCTTGCGGTTTACCGGGAATAGCTGTAAAATTAACAACAGATGACGATTATTATGCAGAGTATACCAAAGAAGTTAGACGTTTTGAAGATTTGTTTGGAAAATTTTTTTATGAAAAAATAAAGATTGTGGAAGATTTGTTTGGTGACAAAAAAGATCATATACAAGCTAGAAATTATTTACGTGAGGTTTTGCATATTTGGCAAATCAATTTACATATTTTTTTGAAAAATAATAAATTGGACAAAAAAACTATGTTGAATTTGTACAATAGTATTACTCAAGCCAATAATTTGCTTATCAAAAATGTTCATCCAAGATTACTTATAGAAAATATTTTATTACAAATTCCTTAAATTATTTTTTTAAATTATTTATAAAGTTGCATATGCACAAAAAAATAGGATTTCTTTTTATATTACTTATTGCAGTATTTTTATCTGGAGCAGGATGTCTAAATGTTGGTGCTGATAATCAACAAGCAACTTCTGGTCCTGCTGGTATGTTTGTGAGTACTGACAAAGGTGAAAGTTGGACTGCAATTTCTAGTATGCCTACCAATCAGGGTGCAAAGAACTTAAACACAATGAGTGTATATGGTCTTTTCGAAGATCCTCAAGATCCACAAGGTTTGTATTGGGCATCACGCGAGGCTGGATTATTTTATAGTTTTGATAGTGGAAAAAGTTGGCAACAATCTGATAGTCCTTTGAATGTCTCGATGGTTCGTGCTATAGCTATCAATCCACAAGACAAATGTACTATTTATGCAACCAATGGTCGTCAAGTTTTCAAGACTATTGATTGTGTACGTTCTTGGGAAGAAGTATTTTTGGAACTTAGAACAAATGATTCTATTACAGATGTGGCTTTTGATCATTTTCATCCTGGAAGTATTTATATATCTGAAAGTAATGGTGACATCCTCAAGAGTACTGATGCTGGTACCAATTGGTCATTGTTAAAACATTTTCCAGATTATGTACGTAATATTGCTTTTGATTCCAATCATGAAGGAATGCTTTATATTACAACCTTGAAAAAAGGACTTTTTCGCTCCAAAGATTCTGGAGAGACTTGGACAGATTTGAGTCCAAAATTGAAAGATTATCCTGGCAGTCTTGATTTTAAACGCTTTTTAGTATACTCTAACAAAGCTGATGAAATATATTGGATTTCTAAGTATGGTGTTCTCACTTCTCGTAATGCTGGAGAAGATTGGGAGCCTGTCAAATTGGTGACTCCTCCTGGCAGTGTAGATATCTATGGTTTTACAATTAGTCGTAGTAATAATCAAGAGATTTATTATACAGGCACTATTAATACTAAGTCTTCTTTTTATAGGACTGTAGATGGTGGAAAAACTTGGGAAACTAGGAAACTTCCTTCTAAACAAATACCGACTGTTTTGTATGCTCATCCAAAAAATGAAGGGTGGTTGTATCTAGGTTTTACTGTTCCACCAAAAAATTAGTTATTAAATACTCTCTATTTTCTAAAATGGGAATTAGAGGTAAGTTTTAAAATTTTATGAATATTGCAAAATCAAATCTGGAATCTTTTATCAATGCACTTGAATTTCTGAAACAAGATGTGTCTAGTTTGCGTACTGGTCGTGCTACACCAGCCTTGGTAGAAGATATTTTTGTAGAAGCTTATGGGACAAAACAACCATTGAAAGCTGTAGCTTCTATCTCGGTTGCCGATGCCAAGACTATCAATGTAGATCCTTGGGATAAAGGTCTTGTTCAAGCAGTGGAAATTGCAATTAGAAATTCTGATTTGGGTATTAGTCCTGTTAATGATGGTAAATTAATAAGAGTTCCTTTGCCAGATTTGAATACTGAACGTCGTCAAGAACTTATCAAAGTATTACACAAAAAATTGGAACAAGCTCGTATTTCACTTCGTAAAATTCGTGAAGATGTCCGTGATGAAATTGACAAACAAGAAAAAGCCAAAATTATTTCTGAAGATGAAAAGTACACTGAACAAGATGATCTAGAAAAAATTGTCAAAGAATATAATGATAAAGTAAAAGAGGTTGGAGAAGAGAAAGAGAAAGAAATTATAACAATTTAGTTTAGTTTAATTTTTTATGAGGATTGTACTTTAAAAAGTAAAAACTGCTAATGTAAAAATAAACAATGAAACCGTTGGACAAATTTCCAATGGTTTTTTATTTTCCAAAAAAAAGTTATCAACTTGACTTTCTTTTTTTAAGCTATAAAATTAGAAACCAAGAGTCGTTCTTCTACTGGAGGTCTTGAAGATGGGCAATCAATACAAAATACACGTCCTGGAAGAAATCAAGGTGGGGGAAGGGATCGTGTGTATTTGTGGCCACGGTGAGATTGTTTCTATAAACTTTTTGAGAATTTACAATGCTTACTGTGTGGGTTGCAAATGTGGCAAGAATCACATTGTAAACATAACAGGTAAGTATCTTTGTAACAATATGGAGGGCTAAACAATGACAAGGAAAGTTGAAGAGTATGTTTGTAATTTCATTGTTCGTGTTGGTAAACACTATGATTGGTGTCATTGCCAAGGGGGCTGCGTTGTTTTGGAGATTAAGTACAAGACAGACAATACAGTCCAAATAATTTGCTCAAATGGACTGTATTCATATTTGCCGTACAAGGAACAGGCGAATTGAACACTCTTGCAGTTTTTGTGGGGTTTCTGCTTGAACAAAGAACCCCACATAAGAGATTTATATTGACTTTGTTATCTTTTTTTGTTATATTTATTTTATCATCTATTAAGACATATTTTGACTAATATGGATATAGAAATACAACAAAAATTTGATGATATGGATAGTCGTTTTGATGAACTCATGATTTTTTTTGCGTGACAATGTCGCCACCAAAGAAGACCTGAAACAATTTGCTACTAAAGATGATTTGACAAGTGAGATAACTAGACTTGAAAACAAAATGGATGAGGGTTTTTCTTCTTTACATTCTGAAATAAAGAGTATACAAGAGAAGTTAGATAATTTAGAACAGCGTCTTTGTAGATTAGAAAAAACTACTTTTGAAGATCAAAAAGCTTTTGTAAAAGATTTTATTTTATTGAAAAAGCGTGTTTCTACGTTAGAAAAAATGTTAGAAAAAAATGGTTAAAATTTTAAGGTTTGATTTTTGTAATAATGAAAAGGTGTGGCAACCTTGGAGTTACAAAAAATCATTTTGAGTGTTCAGAATAATTCTGAAAACTTGGGTGGAACCGTCCTATGCATTTTTACTTCGTAAAATGCTTCGGCCGGCAAGCCGTCTCTAAAAGACTGCTTGTTGGCTTGGACCCCAAGACTTCTGTCAAGGAGTCTTTTTATTTTTTTAAGAAAAATGTGTTATAATGTAATAAATAATTTATCTATATGAAATCACTAGAATCAATCGTTAGTTTTGCCAAACAAAAGGGTTTTATTTTTCCATCTTCAGAAATCTACGAAGGTCTGTCTGCTGTTTATGATTTTGGTCCTTTGGGAGTATTATTAAAAAATAATTTGCGTGACTTGTGGTGGAAAGAAATGGTTCAAAGACACAACAATATTTATGGACTTGATGCTGCTATACTTATGCATCCAAAAGTTTGGGAAGCAAGTGGACATGTAGCTAGCTTTTCTGACCCACTTGTCGATTGTAAAGAATGTAAAATGCGTCATCGTGCTGATCATTTACTTGAGACTGTGGGTGTGCAAGCTGATGATAAGATGGGTGTAGAAATGCTAAACAAACTTTTGCAAGAAAATCATGTTGTTTGTCCAAATTGTCAAGGTGAACTTACTCCAGCTCGTGATTTCAATCTGATGCTTGAGACGTATCTAAGCAAGACTGATGATAGTAGTAAAGTTTATTTACGTCCGGAGACTGCTCAAGGTATTTATGTAAATTTCAAAAATGTTCAAGTTAGTACTCGTGCCAAAATTCCTTTTGGTATTGCTCAGGTTGGTAAAGCTTTTCGTAATGAAATTACTACTAAACAATTTATTTTTCGTACCAAAGAATTTTCCCAAATGGAAATGCAATATTTTGTTAAGCCTGAAAATTCTGAAAAACTTTATGAAGATTGGAAAACATCACGCTTGAGTTGGTGGCAATCTTTGGGAATAAAGCCTGAAAATCTTCGTTATCATGAACATGAAAAATTGGCTCACTATGCCAAAGCTGCTTACGATGTTGAATATCAGTTTCCTTGGGGCTGGAAAGAAATAGAAGGTCTTCATAATCGTGGAGATTTTGATCTTACTCAACATGAAAAATTTAGTGGCAAGAATCTCAAATATCGCGATCCTGAAACTAATGAAGAATATGTGCCATATATTATTGAAGCTTCTTCTGGACTAGATAGAAATGTCTTTACTTTTCTAGTAGACGCTTATGAAGAACTTGATGCTAGAAGTGGACAAGATGATGCCAAGCACGAAAAAGAAATAGTCTTACGATTACACAAGAGTCTAGCTCCAATCAAAATGGCTATTCTGCCTTTGTCCAAGAAAGAACCATTGCAAAATATTTCCAATGAAATCCAAAATGTTTTGTCAAAAAAATATATGACTCAATATGATGAAACTGGAAGTATTGGTAAACGCTACAGAAGACAAGATGAAATTGGTACACCATATTGTATTACTGTTGACTTCGAATCTCTTGAAGATAAGAAAGTCACTGTACGTGATCGAGATACTATGGTTCAAGACAGAATTGCAATAGCAGATTTGGAAAAATATTTTGAAGAAAGATTTTAATTTTTTTAATTTAAAATACTATGTCAATTGGTGAAAAAATAGGTGATCCAATGTATGATGCTATAAATTCAGATAGTTTTCTTTATAGAAAGAAAGAATGGTTAATTGAGGATTTTTTTAAGACTTTTAGTCAAGCCAATATGACTAGACAAGATTTGATGTGGTGGTGCCAAAATATAAATAAAGATTCAATAAATGATCCAGCTTTGAAAGAACATTTTCCCAAATTTTCAGACAGACAAGAGGCTATTAAATTTTTGTTTAAAATAAAATATTTAGGTTTTGATAATTATTTTTTTTAATTTAAATATATGCCTTCTATAGAATCAGGTAATAATAATGGTCAGGTTACTCAAACTACTAAGATTGGTTTTTTTGAACGACTTAGTGGAGCTATCAAAGGAATTTTTATTGGACTACTTATTTTTATTGCCTCCTTTGTTGTTTTGTATTGGAATGAGGGTAGAGTGGATAGTTCCAATTTTGCGGCTACTGCTGTGGAAGTCAGTGCTACAGTGCCAAATACTGATACTAATTTAAATGGTAAATTGGTTCATCTTGGTGGGGATTTGATTAGTAGTGCTCAGTTTGGTGATGATACTTATTTGAAACAGGATAAATACATTGCTCTTGGTCGTAAAGTGGAGATGTATGCTTGGGTAGAAGAATCAAGTACCAAAACAACTACCAATGTTGGTGGTTCACAAACTCAAGAAACTACTTATACTTACAAACAAGCTTGGACAAGCTTGCCAGCAGATTCTAGTACTTTTAATTCTCCAAATGGACATACAAATCCTATAAAAGCTTTAGCAGACAATACTTGGTATGCGACTGATGCTAAAGTTGGTTTATATATGGTGGATGCTAGTACTCTAGTTTTGCCAAGTTTTCAAACTATCACTTTGAATAATCAAAATACCATGTTGCCTTCTGTGGTAACAACGACACAACCTCAAATTGATTTGTTGAAAGCTGTAAGTACAAGCAGTGATGGTATTACTAATGAAATTAGTACTAGTCAAAATCAACTAGTTCAAAAAACAGAATTAAATGGTAATTATGTTTATGTGACAAAAAATGGTGTTGCTACACCTACTGTTGGTGATATGCGTGTTAGTTATTCAGGTATTATGTCTGGAACACCTGTGACACTTTTGGGTAGACTTGATGGTGACAAAATTAGTCTAATGACTGATCCAAAAACTGGAACAAAACTTTATCGTGCTTTCACTGGTACTTTTACTGATGCTTTGGGAACTTTACATACAGAATACAAAACAAGCTTGTGGATTTTACGTCTTATTGGTTTCTTGATGATGTGGATTGGTTTGGGAATGGTGTTGGCTCCGTTGAGTATAATTATGGATATCTTACCGTTCTTAGGTTCTGTAAGCCGTGGTGTAATAGGTTTGGTGACTTGTGTAGTAGCTATTGTTTTATCAATTATAACTATTATTGTTTCCAAATTTTTACACAATCCTTTTGTTTTGGTGTTAGTTGTCTTAGGTGTGGTTGTGTATATTTTTAGTCTGATTAAAAAAGCAAAGGATAAATCACAGACAATAAATTAAAAACTATGTACGAATATTTAGAATTGAAAAATAAAGCAAAAGTTTATTTTATACCTTTGCAAGATACCAAATCTTTGACTACTCTGGTTATGTATCCAGTTGGATCTCGTTTTGAATCTAGTAAAATGGCGGGTGTTTCTCATTATGTAGAACACCTGATGTTCAAAGGTACAAAAAAAAGACCAAATACTTTGGTACTAACTCGTGAGATAGATAGGCTTGGAGCTCAATATAATGCGTTTACAGGTAAAGAATATACTGGGTACTACATCAAAGCAGATGCTAAATATTCTGAAGTATCTATGGATATTTTGTCTGACATGCTTTTCAATTCCAAATTTGACGAAAAAGAAATGGAAAGAGAAAAAGGTCCAATTATTGAAGAAATAAGAATGTACAAAGACAATCCTTTGATGAATATTGAAAATATTTTTGAAGATCTCATGTTTGCTGGTTGTCCACTTGGTCGTGATATTGCTGGGAGTGAAGATAACGTAAGAAGTTACAAGCGTCCTGATGTGTTAAAATATCGTGATACTTATTATAGTCCAGACAATATGACTATTGTAGTTGCTGGATCAATTGATGAAAAAATAAAAAAAGAAGTTGTAAAATATTTTGGTATTGGCAAAAATAGTGGTGTTAAAAAAAGAGAATATTTACCAGCTTGTTTTGGTTCTGTGGAAAAATCCAAAAGAATTGTAATTGAAAAAAAAGAAACAGATCAAGTACAAATGATGCTTGGTTTCCAAGGTTTCAATCATGAAGATAGTAGAAATTATGCATCAAGTGTTATGAACACGATTCTTGGTGGTTCAATGAGTTCAAGATTATTTATTCAAATTCGTGAAAGAAGAG